>JAGXLK010000089.1 GCA_018334735.1 Planctomycetota bacterium
CCCCTCTCACATGTGGGTTGGCGGACTGCTGGCGGCGTTCTGCACCACCGGTGAGCCGGATTTCGAAGAAGCCGCCATCTCCGTCGGCGAAAACATGCTCCGCTGGCAGGAAAAATGTCCTGAAGTCTTTTACTGCGACAGTCGGGAGGCCGGTTGGCCGATGCTGGCCTGGGTGCAGCTCTGGCATCATAACCACGAACAGCGCTGGCTGGATGCCGCGGACCGTGTCTTCCAGTTCTACGCTGAGAAAGTGGATGAAGACGGAAAAATAGTCTACGAAATTCCGCACAAACTCGGGACTTTCCTGCAGGGTTACGGAGAGTTTATCGCGTGGCGGGGTTGTTTCCACTATTACGAAGCGAGCGGAAAAGAAGAGGTGAAAGATTTCCTCGTCGATGTCCTGAGTAAAGAAAATATCTACAAAATCACTCCGGCCAGAGTTGAAAAAGGTGGTTGGGCCTGCAATGACCTGTTCCCGGCCTGGGCTGTCTGGCAGCTGACCGGAGATGATAAGTTTCTCAAAGATAACTTTCCGTGCCTGGAATACATGATGGACAGAGAAGGGACTTTCCCATGGACTGGCGTCGATGTCATGTATTACCTGAATGCCCTTCACGAACGCAAAAAACTCGAAGAATTCTGCTGAGCGGCATTTTCAGACAGAGCCTAAACTCCCCCGGGGCTTCCGACCCGGTCCAGAGGGTGGAGAGGCTGTGGCTGATTCCAGAACTCAGAGCGATGCAGTCGGAAAAATATGCCGGCCTTTCAGCCCTTGAGAAACCGTTTTGAGGACCAACGGTCCGCGAGGGCCCGGGTAAACATGAAAAAACAGGAGAGAAGGCTGAGAGCCCCGCACATAGAAACGAAACGCCGGAAGAGTTATCGCAGTTCGTTTCGCAGGAGATTACATCAAAAATGACGGAAAGAAATTCTGATTTGCCCGATGCACGAAAAGTGGCTCGCCAGGAGGCCGAACAAATCAAGAGCGATCACGAATTTATTTTTGAGAAAAGCCTGGAACGGGCTATCGCCGATCGCCCATCGATTGATCGCGAACGTTTGTTCCGGGAACTGGTGGAGTTTCATCGGGAACGGATGAACAAAATCCCGCCCCGAGCGAAATATCCGGAGGCGGCTCCGTGGGTCGGTTACGTCATTGAGCGGGACCGCGAGTTGCAGCGAATCTCGGGACTTTCCGACCGTGAAATGGCGCAGCTGCGGAGTCTCAATGACTACCTCCGGTTCAGGGGTTGGGGCAGTCTTTGTCCCGTCCGCTCCGAAAAATGCCGTGTCGTATACCTGCCCGACTCGGATCGGGGAGAATTCCATATAAAGAATGTCGATGACCCTCTCACGAATTGGGAACCGTCAGACGAGCCGCCCCCGTCGCCCCATTTCCCGGAACTCATGATGGACGGCGTGGGCGCGGGGCTCCACCTGGATGACGAGCCTGAACAGATTTTCCCGCTTCCGATCCGGCAGATGTGCCGGAAACTCGCCGAAGATGTGCCGTCGGCCCTTGAGTTTCTACAACGATACTCACCGTTCTGGGGCGCGCAAAATCTGCTGCTGCACGACCGCCAGAAATGCAGCGTCGCCATCGAAAAGACAAGCTATAATTTCATGGACGTTTATGAACCCGGCACATCCGGTGAGAGCCATATCAGCGGGATGGTCTGCCGGGAACCCAAAACCGAGCAAGGACGATACGTCGAACGAAAACGCAAAGAGTTCACCGAACGGATCGGACAGGATGAAAATGGTCCCTGCGGAAAGTTCTGGCAGGCGTGCGACCGCGCGGAACAAATGCTGGCGGAATTGCTGTCGAAGGAAGATGTCACCATCGATGAAATACTGGAGCTTTTCACCACGACCTGGCCGGAAGGACTCAACAAAGCCGGCGCGGTTTTTCATCCGGGTCAACCCTATGCTTCGTGGACACTCGTCACGCACGCTCGATTGCCGGACCAGGGCAAAGTTTTGCGCTGGCAGCGCAGCGCCGATGGCACGTATCCTGATGAACCGGTAGTGTTTGAATACCCGATGGACTGATGTGTGTTGCCGCGGTGTTGACAGAAGACAAGCCGTGGCACCGCAAAGTCAAAACCGATGCCTCTCAGCCATTCCCGAGCACTGTCCGGCATCCGTTTCCTGATTTCAGGCCCGGCTTACGCGTATCAGGAACAGCACTTCCCTGCACGCCGGCGGCAGCTCGGCCTCCCAGGACGGGAATTGGAAATCGCGCCGGTTGCCATTTCTTGCCATGCTTTCCGCGGCCAGATACCGAGGAGCGAAACCTCAGAGACAGAATGATAGCCAGCAGATGTCCTCCTGCGGCTGTGCGCCGGGGGTGAGACGATTAGCCACTACGTTGGGTCGCTGTATTTTCCAACGGATCAGGAGCTCTGAGTCTGCGTTTGCGCGTGCGGGAAATAGCCCGTCCCCACTGCAAGAAGGTCTCCCGTTTTCGCCACCATTTTCCTCCTGCACCTCCCCACCAACCCCATTTGTCTTATTCCCACGCATCCGGTACTTCCTGGCTGTAGATATCGTTGACCGACCATACGTCGCCAAGAATTGTATGAGACAGGATGGCCCCATCGTCTCTGACCATATTGTTCCGGTCAGCGTGGAAACGCACGTCGCTCCACTGTCCATACGATAGATAATACCCGTAAACCGGCTGCGAGCCGCAATTAGTGCCTTCTTTGATCAGGACGTAGCGCGTGCTTGCGAATGGGTACTTTGCTTCTGCGTTATGGATGTCTGCCGGGTTTCCCGGGACTATCTGAGGCCAGAGAATGAGGCGCGGTGTCCAGGAGAACATTTTTTTGTTCGCGGCATAGCTGTTCCAGTAAGTCCCGTCAGCATGAGGCCAGTCTCGATCCCAAGGCACGCCGGAGCGTTTGCCCGCGTTCAACGGGCATGTGAAAACGTCCGGCCAGGGCTGATTTATCGAATAACAATTGGCATTCGGAATGTCAGCGCGTTTCAGTCCGAGGTACGGGGCGATATCCCGTTGCCAGGACGAACTGCAGGCCGTCGGTGTGCTGTAGTGAAGGGTCAGGCGATCATTCTCGCTGTTATACATCACCACGGCCAGATAGACCTGGCGCATGTTGTTCTGGCAATAGGCCAATTTCGCCCGGCCTCTTACTTCCGAGAGGACCGGCATGAGCATGGCGGCCAGGATGGCGATGATCGCGATGACTACCAGTAACTCAATGAGGGTGAAGGCCTGATATTCCTTCGCGTCTGTGACCTGCTCAACCTGGATGGAAAACGATCCTTGTTGCCATTTTGCTGGTCTGCCGACGTACTGTCTTACGGTTTTACGGCTGGACTTCGATCTCCACGGGCTGGGTTGCATCGCGAACCTCCGGCTCGTAGTACTGGTAGACTTCCGTCGGAGGCGTCTTGGCCTTCACGGGGTATTTGGCCCGCAGATGATACGTGAACCGGACGGGCTCATCGCTGGCAATGCTCTCGAAGTAGAGGATCACCTGTCGACCGGTCAGGGAATATCGCTGGATCAAGCCCTGCTCTTTCAGGCGGTCGAAATCCTCCGTCATGACCTGAAAACCCGGCGGAATGCCCAGATCAACAATTGTCATACGGGCCACACCCTTGCGATTGTAGCGGATCGTCGCCTCGCACGCCAATTTGTCGTCCGGACGCAACTTTTTGGTGTTGTACGCGACATCGATGCTCATTGCTTTCTGATCGGGTGCAGTTTTTCGCTCCCAGGGGAGGTAATGGGTGGCCACGATCTGGTATGCGAGATTCGCTTCGCCGGCCGGTTCCAGTGATATCCGGTTGGTTCCGCGTTCCTGGTATTCGCGAAGGCTGATCAGCCGGAAGACCTCGCTGGTCTCCGGGGTGATGGTCAACTCTTTGGCGAGTTTTCCATTGACCGAGATTGTGATCGGGAGGTCTTTTTTCAGTTCGGTTGCGGGCCCGGTGCCGGCCAGCAGAGCGCGCATCGCGTGCACCGTGGCCTGAGTCGAATGCCACGTGCCGGCCGAATCTTTCTTTTCAATGAGCCACGCCAGGGCTTTGTGCGCGGTGCCGAGATGAGATTGCGCTTTCAACATCGCGTAGGCGGCCAGCGCGGTAGTTTCGATATCGAGCACGTTGCCCCGTGAGTGGGTTACACCCTCCGATTCGGAACTCCAGTGCACAAGGTCTCCGTCCGTTTTCTTCGTGGCGTCGAGCATCTTGAGTAATTTCCCGGCATCGGAACGACCGCCCGCGACGAGTGCATTGGTGCAGACAGCCAGGGTGTAGGCGTCTTCGTCGCTCGAGACGTTCCGTTCGACGTAGTCCAGGGCGCGGGAGAGGTCGGATTCCACGTTTCCGGATTCCGCCAGTGCCCATGCGATGTAGGCGGTTGTGCGGAGGACGGCGCCCTGGTAGGCATTGATGGCACCTTCCTGAATGCCACCCCGGCTCGGTTCCCATGAGCCATTGCGTTTTTGCTGCGAGAACAACCACCGGCGCGTTCGCTGTATGACGGCGGGATCGACCTCATAAACTTTCGCCATGTCGTTGAATTCCATCAGACCGTACGCTGTCAGAACGTTGTGGGCCGGGGCGTTTCCGAACCATTCGAATCCGCCTCCGCTCACTTCGTAGGAGAGCAGACGCTGGTAACCGAGGTTGATGTAATTGAGCGCTTTCATCTCGATTTCGGGCTTGGATTGATCCGTGCGGCGCATGTAGTCGAGCACCAGAATGTTGGGGTATGTCACTGAAGACGTCTGTTCGAAACAGCCAAACGGTTTGCGGAAGATGCTGTCCAGTCCTTCCATCACCTGGCTGAAGGCGCCGGGATAGATTTTCACCAGCAGGTCGGAGGCGCCATCGATGGCCCGATCGGGAATCACGACCGTGCGGTTCAGTTTGCCGGTGAGGCGCCCGTTATCCGTCTGGACGATCTCTTTGCCGTCGGGTCGGACGCGGACCTTACGCCGGATCGCGTCGGCCATCTCGGATCCGAAAGCGCGAACGGTGAGGGTGTGGCGGCCGGGTTTGAGCGCACGCAGTTTCATCGGGACGCTCGTAACTTCCCGGGGACCGATTTCGAGCCGGCGTTCGGTCTCCCCGAGCATCTCGCACCAGTCCGCATCGTCGACTTCCAGCCGGATCAGCTGGGTTTCGTCGAGATAGTTGTAGAGGGCGATCGGGACGCTGATTTCGTCGTGCTGGGTGAGGGCGACCGGGAAATCAATATCCACAAAGAAATCCTGAAACACCCGCAGCCCGAGGGCCTCCGCGCCCAATCTTCCCTGTCCCGAGACCGCGCTCATACTGATCCGCCAGGTCGTGATAGAATCGGCGAGCGGGACTTCGAGTTGAGCCCGGCCACGCTCATCGGTAATAAGTTCCGGTTTCCAGAGAAGTGTTTCCGGAAAATAGTCCCGGACGCGGGTGGGGGCTTTCAAACTTTCACCTGCAGCCTTTTTGCTCCCCATTGCGGCTCCGCGAACAGGGGCTCCATCAAGCGCTTCAGTCATCTCCCCAAACTTCTGGCGTGCGGCCATCCGGGCGGAAGACAGGGCCGGGAGGAGCAAGCCAGCAAAGACAAGAAGCGCGAGAAGGGGCAAGGCACCGGTGCGAACGGCTATCCAGACCGCGCGTTTTGTTGAAAGTTTCTGGCAGACAGAGTGTCCAGCAATTGAGAGCGCGGGCAGTGCCGCAAACCAGAGGCCGATCATGATCCCCGCTTCCAGCACCACTGTTTCTTCCGCCAGACCCAACTCAGCTTTGGCGACTCCGAGCGTTATGACCGATACGCTGGCTGCAATATAGGCGAAAGGCAAAAGCGTGGCGAATTTACGGAAAAGCGGCAGGTTGCTTACTCCGGGGCTCTTTCGGAATTTGAAAACAATGGCTATGAGGGCTATCAACATGCCGATCCAGGCAATCACCGCAAAACTACCGCTAAAAAGTTCGCCGTGGTAGCGCGCAAAAGCATTCTCGATAATTAGTTCATCAGTAAGCAATCCCACGATGAGTGCTGTGACGGGAATAACCAGTGCCAACAACCAGCCTGCTGTCAGCCACCAGCATGCCCGTCGGAGTCGGTTCATCTCTTTTGCATTTAGCTCCGGCACCGGACGTCGCCTGAACAGTTTGTAAAGGCCGTAACCGACCATGGGCAGCACAAACAAGACATACAGTGCAAACGGGACCTGTGCGGCCAGTTTCAGGACAGCCCTGCGGTAGTTCACTTTCACTTTTCGAAATCGTCTCTGTTTTTCCTCAAATGAAATGCTCTGCGCTTTCCTCGGTGTGGCCGTTCCCTCGGCGGCGGAGAACAGCGCAACCCGGGCTTCTTTCAGTTGTGGTTCCGATTCCCCACGCGGTTCAATGGCCTCTTCAGCCGTCAGCGGCATATGGCCGTGAATCTCATAGGAAGGTTTGAGTATCTCTTCCTGAAGCGTGAAATAGACCCGTTCGAGTCCCGGGCGCATTTCCTGGAGAGCGAACACGGCCTCGTCCACTCCGGCCAGGCCCAGCGCCGCCTGTGTTGGTTTTCCTTCGGTCCCGGTTACCATGAAGGTCAAGGTTGCGTTTTCCCCCGGACGGTACGTTTTTTTGTCCATTTTGGCCTCGATTGAGAGCTGATCGGGTCGGTTGACCTGGACCACTTTTGCGTCGCTCACGATATTACCGTCGGGCAGGATGCGATACGCGTGGAGTTCGAGCGTTCCGAACAGGTCCGGTGGTAGATCGAGTGCAACGGATCCGCGCCCTTTCTCGATATCAAGGGCTTTGCTTAACATCGTCCGGCTGTTTTTCACGACATCGACGAAAACGCGAGCGCGTCGGTCGCCGGAGAGGACGGATACCTCGGCCGTTTCCCCCGCTTTATAGACCGCTTTGTCAGTGCGGAGGAGGAACGCGTGGACCCCCTGATCGACGCGGAGAGGTCGGCTGACTTTCACCCGGCGCCCTCCGTTGTCTTCGGCTTCGATTGTGAGTTTCATGCGGGGGGACCGGGGGGTGATTTTGACTTTGGCGACTCCATTCTCCGCGGTGCGTGTTCTGCGGCGATCAGCACCGATTATCAGTTCGGTCTGTGCCGGTCGGCCGTCGGGATATGACGTCACGATGTAGAGGATGTTTTCGACGCCCTGGACGAGTTTGCCGCTTTCCGGGAGCACGGCCACGCGGATCGGGCGGGTTGTGACGGTCAGTTCTTCAGTAATTTCCTGGGTATGACCGGCGGTATCGGTCACTTTAGCTTTGAGAGAAACCGTGGCATCTCCCTTTTTGCGGGCGGTACCGGTGAAATGGCGTTTCAGAGGAAGCTGGAACGAAAAATGCCCTTCAGCGTTGGTTTTGCCCTCGGCACTGGCGAACTGACGGAACTTTTCCACAAACTCCGAGGCTGTGACCTGCACCTCCGCGTTCCGAACGGGTTTCCCGAATGTGTAGCGAGCGGTTATTTCGCCGATGAGCATTTCGCCGGGACGGTAGAACGGTTTTCCGCAGCTTATGGTGGCCTTGAACTTCGGCAAACGATAACGTTTGACCGTCACCGTGCGTTCCGATGTGGTGTCGCCGACATGGGCGGAGATGGTGTAGCGACCGGTGTTGACCTGATCGGCGAGCTGGAAATCGGCGGCCGCGATCCCGTATTGGGAGGTTTTCAGCGTCTTTTTGAAGACCTTGTTGCCTTTAGCGTCTTTGACTTCGATCGTTGCCGGCTGGTCGGCGACGGGGTGGAGGTCGCTGGTGAAAAGCGACAGGGTTCGCATATGAATCGTCTGCCCGGGCTGGTAGAGCGGTTTATCGCTGCTGACCATTATGCGGAAAGACCGTTCGACGGAGATGGTGCGGGAGACGACGTTTTTCCCCGCGGCTGATTTTGCGCGCACCCGGAGGGTGTAATCGCCTTCCGACAGGTCCTCGGCCAGTTCTGGCTCAACCCGGGCGTTGCCGTGTTTGTCGGTTTTTGTTGTGCCTTCCCATATC
>JAGXLK010000090.1 GCA_018334735.1 Planctomycetota bacterium
GCCTTAAACTGGTTAAATCACGTCGCGAAAAGCGGCTACGGGAGCAAAAAGCAGCCCAGACATGCAAACTATGCATGAATAGGATACACTCGAAGGGATAACACCGAATGGAGTGGTCATGAAAATTATTGTTTCGCCCGATTCATTTAAGCAGTGCATAACCGCGACGCAGGCGGCTCGTGCTATTGGGGCGGGAATCCAGAAAGCATGGCCGGACGCTCAAATAACGGAAGTTCCCATGGCAGACGGCGGAGAGGGAACCCTCAAGGCCCTCGTCGATGCCACCCGAGGCGAAACAGTAGAGATAGAAACGTTTGATCCTTTGCGACGCCCTGTTGAGGCTGAATTCGGAGTTTGCGGCGGCGAAACCGGAGTTGTCGAGATGGCCGCGGCGAGCGGTCTCCAGCACCTGAACCCCTCCGAGCAAAACCCACTTGTTACTTCGACCCATGGTACAGGGAAATTAATTCGTTCTGCGCTTGAGGCGGGTGTAAAAGAAATTATCGTGGCCATCGGGGGCAGCGCTACCGTTGATGGAGGGACTGGACTTGCCGAACAGCTCGGTATACGTTTTTTTGATGCAAAGGGAGAACTCCTGCGAGACCTCTGTGGGGGGAAACTAACTGAAATCGCGCGATTCGATGCTGAAAATCTGGATCCGCGGATAAAGGAATGTCGCATCAGCGTGGCTTGCGACGTTCAAAACCCTCTCACTGGTCCCGTAGGAGCTGCAGCCGTTTACGGCCCGCAGAAAGGTGCAACCCCAGAACAAGTATCGGTCCTCCAAAAAGGCCTGGAAAATCTCGCAACTGTTATTGAGCGAGAAACAGGACGCAACGTGAGTAACCTGCCAGGTGCCGGTGCGGCCGGTGGGCTCGGCGCCGGCTTGGTTGCGTTTCTCGGCGCGGAACTGCGCAGCGGCGTCGATACTGTCATTAAAGCCGCCAATCTGGACGCGAAAATACATGGCTGCGACCTGGCCGTCACCGCCGAAGGCCAGGTGGATCACCAGAGCGCTTTTGGTAAGGTACCCTCCGGGATCGTCCAGCTCGGAAAGAAATTGTCCGTGCCGGTTGTTGTGCTGGCCGGGAGGCTTGGTTCCGGATGGGAGAAAATGCTGGAAAACGGTGCCTGCGCTGTAATGCCCATTCCGACCGGTCCTATGACAAATAAAACCGCAATGCAAGAGGCCGAAAAAATGCTCGAATATGCCGCCAGGACCATGGCTCAAATCTGGGAAGCAGGTGCCCAATATGCCAGAGGAGATAAATTATGAGGGAACGAGAACTCATCGAGTTTCTCCATACACTGTCAGCTGAAGCGCCTCGCGAGTGGCTCGATCTGGGTATAGGCGATGATGCGGCGGTGGCACGTATGCACGGCGAATCCGCGGTAATAACGACAGATATGTTGATTGAAAAAACTCATTATCTTGCGAAAACATCACCCGCTAAGATCGGATGGAAAGCGATCGCGCGTTGTCTCAGTGATCTCGCGGGGATGGCTGCCGAACCGCTCTGCACTGTCGCGGCTGTCAGTTTTCCCCCCGATGCAAAAACATCGTTTTGCCGGAAAATGTTACATTCGCTGGCGGAAGCTGCCGAAAAACTCTCCGCTCCCCTGATTGGCGGAGATATCAGCAGCGGCACCGATGTGACTGTCCTGGCCGTGACCGCGATCGGAACCCCTCCGCCTGAAGGCTGTGTGCGTCGAGACACGGCCCAACCCGGCGATTCCATATGCGTCACCGGTAAACTCGGCGAAAGCGTGAAGAGTGGGAGACACTTGGTCTTTACCCCCCGGATCAATGAGGGCCGGGAGGCCCGCACAAACTACAACCTTCACGCCATGATCGATATCAGCGACGGAGTCAGCACGGATCTGAACCATATCTGCGAGGCGAGCGGCCTGGGAGCAACGATTCAGGCGGCAAAAATGCCGATAAGCGCGGAAGCAATTTCGGGAGAAGAGCGTCAAAATTCCGCCCTTAATAGCGCTCTCAACGAAGGCGAAGATTACGAATTGCTGTTCTGTCTCCCTTCAGATGAGGCCAGAGTGGTTGAAGAAAAAGGCCTTGCCGGAACACCGGTCTCCGTTATTGGCTCGATGACCGCGGAGACAGATTGCGTAATTGTTTTGAAAGATGGAACCCAAAGGAGTCTCAGGCCCGGGGGATGGGAACACAAAACCAATGAAACATGAACTACCGGTTTTGGAGACAAGTTTACCCGAAGAAACCAAACGCCTTGCTGCCACTTTCGCAAAGCTCTGCCAGCCAGGAGATGTCGTCGGGCTTCAGGGCAGTCTCGGAGCCGGGAAAACCTGTTTTGTGAAAGGCATGGCCCGGGGGCTCGCCGTCCCGGACGAACGGATCGTAACGAGCCCCACTTTTGTTCTGCTCAAACGATACAAAGGTAGCACGACACTTCATCACTTCGATGCCTATCGACTCTCCGGTGCTTTGGAAATGGAAAGTATCGGGTGTTACGAAATCTTCGAAGGCGATGGGATCAGTGTTATCGAATGGGCCGACCATGTTGCGGAATGTCTGCCGGTGGAACATTTTCTCTGGGATATTCGGGTAAAAGGAAAACAGAAACGCCGTTTCCAGCTGGAAGCCGCTGGCGAAGGCCCCGTGAGCCGACTCCCAAAAATGTCAGAATCTTTGACGGAATGGCGGAACTGATCTTCAGACCTTATCCTCCGCTTTTGCGCTTAATCGCACTCAACAAAAATGATCCGTTCTCAGCGAATCATTTTTTCTTCGCTGCTCTCCATCTCTATGCCGGAACTGTGAGAGGAAACGACGTGAGTAAAAACTCCGCTTCAAACTGGAAAGACGTTCGAACGGCACGTGAATGCGCCCAAAAATACCCCGAACGCATGGAAAAACTGCTCAGTTCGCTCGATTTGAGCCGATCGGGATTCAAGAAAGTCAGATCCGCTCGGAACAGTGGCGACATTGCGATGGCCTGCGAGGCTGTCCTGGCGTATTACCGCAAATCAAAAAACGCCGGCTGGTTGCGGATCTCATCTATCGAGGAAACTGATAAAACGGATCCACGCGCGGAGAAAATCATCAATGACATCCTCACCAAAAAATCCGTCTCGGCTAAAGTTCCGCGAGGCCAGAACGGTCACCTCGACTGGGGTTTTATGCCGGAAAAAGGCGGCCACCAGTATAAATGCGTCGTCAATCGCCACCATCATATCGGCCGTTTGCTCAATGCATACCGCACGACGGGCAATCCCGATTACGCCAAATGCATCGATCGGAACCTTCGGGACTGGATTATTGCAAGTGAAGGGGATCCGGTCCCCTGGAACACACATGCGTTGGAACCAGCCAACCGTCTGCCAATATGGGCCCGCCTTTTCTACGGATTTCTCGATGACAAACATCTGTCCGATTCAACGCGACTGCTTATGCTCGCGTGCATGCCCGCTCACGTGCAATATCTTCTTCACAACCCGGGTGGAAATAATTGGGTGACCATGACCATGCGCGGTGTGCTGACCGCCGGAATTTGCTGGCCGGAGTTTAAAAAAAGCAGCTTGTGGCGCAAAGAGGGTTTGGAAAAAGTTCAACAGAATATTACAAATACCGTGTATCCGGATGGTGCTCAGGCTGAGCTCACAAGCCACTACCTCTGGGTCTCGCTGTCGCGCTACGAGGCCATCGCGGAGCTCCTACAAAATTCCCGGATTGAGCTGCCTGAGAATTTTGCGCAGAAAACGGAAAAATTGTGGAATTACCTCGTCTGGACAATGCGCCCCGAGGGATACGGTTTGCTCAACAACGATTCCGATCGCGATCACAACGCGCCGCGAATCCGCCGGGCCGCCGAACAATACGGGCGCGATGACTGGCTCTACATCGCTACAAATGGCAAAGAAGGCGAAAAACCCGAGGGACAACCCTCGCGTTTTTTCCCGTGGGCCGGACAGCTCGTTATGCGAAACGGATGGCAAAAGAATGCTCAGTGGAGCTTTTTCGATGTCGGCCCGTGGGGTGCCGGGCATCAGCACAATGACAAACTCCATCTCTCCGTGGCATCAGGTGGACGCGACCTGCTTGTGGACTCGGGGCGTTTCTGGTACGAAGGCGGACCGATACGCCGGTACGCCATCAGTTCGCCGTCCCACAACGTCGTGCTGGTGGATGGATACGGCCAGCTCCCAACGAACCCGAGGGCCAAAAAAGCGATCGAGACCGGTTCCGTTCAGAAACACTTCGATTTTGCATACGGCTCTTATGAAAACGGTTTCGGAGGGGAACCGAAAAACCCCGACGATGTTAAAGTCGCGGGACAGCATCGCAGGGCCGTTCTCTACCTGCGGGACAGATGCTGGTTGGTTTTCGACCGGATTATCTGCGACGGAGAACACGAAATCCGTCCGCTGTGGCACTTTCACCCGGACTGCACGGTGGAAACGGACGGTTCGCTCATCCGGACCACCGATGCCGGCGAGGGAAATCTTCGACTTCAGCCCGTTTCCGGACCGGATTGGAACCTGAAAATCATTAAGGGACGTGAAGAACCTGCGCCGCAGGGATGGTATTGTGAGAGCTCCTACACCGAATGGTATGAGAATCCCACCGCGGTCTACTGGGCGCAAATGAAACAGGAAGCTCTCTTCGCCTGGTTGCTCGTGCCCGGGAAAAACGAGATCCCGCCGGTCAAACTCGATCCGCTGGAGACCCCGGAAGGCTCCTTCCGGTTCCGGCTAAAATTTACCGACCAGACCACTGAAATCGCCGTCTCCCTCTCCGATCAACCAGTCGTCCCGCTTTCAAACGATCACGTGCTCCGCGGCCACTGCGCAGTTCTCAGCGAAGGCAAAGCGCCGCGGGCAGCCTGCGGACGGATTGAAGGCACAGATGGGAGTGTAGTCCACGGGAATTGAAGCCTTCAAAGCACGCTTCGGATCTTTTCGGATAGCGCGCATTTTGTTTCCGGGATCGGGTGCTTGAGCGGACTGGACTTCAGCCGGAGGCTGGAGTTCAGAACGCGGGCCGTTCCTGATGCTTCTCTGTGTCCTGGCATTTTCGGGCCATTGCCCGCCTCAAGTCCCGCTTCGGCCGCCGGTGGCGACCTCAGTTGAACTCGAGTCTGATTTCCCGCGATCGGGAAATATCCTTCTTGTCCCAGCTCTGTCATTGCACCCGCGGGCGTGCTTTGGTACTATCGCAAAGTACGATGAGCATACAGGTCCTCCCGAAAATTTTGGTCGACAAAATCGCCGCCGGCGAGGTGATTGAACGCCCCGCCTCTGTAGTGAAAGAACTTGTTGAGAATTCTCTGGACGCCGGGGCGAACCGGATTGAGGTGGAACTTGAGGACGGCGGGACCAAACTCATCCGGGTCAGCGACGACGGGCATGGAATGTCGGAGAGCGATCTGGCACTTGCCTTTGTGAGTCATTCCACGAGTAAACTCGACAAGGAGGAGGATCTTTTCGACGTTCGAACGATGGGATTTCGCGGGGAGGCCCTTTCGAGTATTGCGGCCGTTTCCCAGGCCCGGATTACGAGCCGGACTGCGGAGAGCGACGCGGGATATGAAATCACGGCTGAGGGCGGGGAAATCGGACAGGTCAAACCGACCAGCTCGCCCCCTGGAACGCAGGTGGAAGTGCGAAATTTATTCTTCAATGTGCCCGTCCGACGCAAGTTTATGAAAACGCCTGCGACCGAGATGGCCCATGTCAGCGAAGCTGTCACGCGCCTCGCACTCGCCTATCCGGAAGTGTCTTTTGTGCTTGAACATCAAAGCAGAAAAGTGTTCAATCTGCCGCCGGCCGACCACCGCGAAGGTCGTATCAGCGAATTTTTCGGAAGCGAAATCGCCGATAATATCATTTCCATGAATGAGCGGCATCCGGAAGTCGAAATCGAGGGCTATCTGCTGCCGCCATCGGTCGACCGTTCGAACACAACGATGCAATACACATACGTCAACCGTCGCTATGTGCGCGAAAAAACTCTCATGCACGCGGTGGGTCAAGGATACCGGGGTTTGATGCGCAAAGGACGCCGCCCCGTTTGTTTTATTTTTCTCACCATCGACCCCGGCGATGTCGATGTCAACGTCCACCCGACAAAAGTGGAGGTGAAATTCCGTCGCAGCCGCGATATCCACAATCGGGTTGTCTCGGGTATCCGGGAAACACTCCGACAGGCGCATATAACGCCCGAAGTCAGGTTGACAGACGAAGAAGGGAGCGCGGAGCAGCAGGACTCTGTCAGGACTGCAATCTCGGATTTTTTTGCCAATCGGAATGAAAAAGCTCCGGCCGGAGGTCACGGTTCCTTTTCTCCCCATCCCGGTGCTATGAAGCGGGGAGGCATCGAATCTGTGCAAAAAATGGCTGGCCCGGGACCGGAAGTCCATTACGGTAACACCGCCCAGATGCTCGATACCTACATCGTCGAAGAAGCCGAGAACGGAATCCGGATCATCGATCAACACGCGCTCCACGAGCGCATACTTTTCGAGAAAATGCGGACTCAGCTCGAAGAAGGCCCCCTCAACAGCCAGCGTCTGCTCGTACCGGAACTTGTCGAGTTGCCGAAAACGGAATTTTATGCCGTTATGGACATGCAGGAAGATCTGAAACGTTTTGGGATGGAAATTGAATCGTTCGGAGACAATACAGTGGTGGTTCGTTCGTTCCCGCAACTTTTAGGGAAATTCGACGGCCCCGGTTTTTTCCGAGAACTGCTTGAAGAACTGGAAGGCCCCGAGAAAGCCCGCCGCGCAAGCGGCCGAATGGAAAAACTGCTGAAAATCATGTCGTGCCGCGGTGCCGTGAAAGCCGGCGACCGCCTCAGCCCTAACCAGATAAAAAGTATCCTCAAGCAACGTAAAGACTGCGAAAACCCCGATACCTGCCCCCATGGCCGCCCCACCATGATCGTTATGACAAAACGCGAACTCGAAAAAAATTTCCACAGAGGCTAAATCCGCCTCTCCGCAAGTCCCTTACGTCCTTTGGGCCCCCTTTCGTCCCTTCAGCTGCCCTCGCCGATGATCGCTTCCACCTCCCCTCTCAGCAACTTTTTGGCTTCTTCCAGCCGTTCCCGTCGCTCGCCCTGCCGTCGGCGGGCTTTTTCAAGCGCCTCGCGCCGTTTCGCAACCAGCCGAAGCGTCTCTTCCGGGGCAGGCGATCCCAGGCACCGGTGTTTTTCAAAAAACGTTTCCAGCCCCATGGCATCCTGCACATCCTCCGTGGAAAGACCGGGACCCGGTTCGCCGGTCACGTCAGCCGCTTCGTCAAGCAATTCCCCGGTCATTCCGGCAGGTTCAATCCCACGCTCGCGGGCCAACCGAACGAAATTGCAGCAGATCCTGTGCGCCTGTCGTTTTCCGTAATCGAGATCACGAACCAGCTTGATCACAAGGTCGGGGGCTCCGGAATATCCCTCGCGCACGATTTCCTTCATCCGTTCTCTGTCGATCCGGAGTGTGGGCAGAATTTCGGACCAGACGCCCAGCGCACGCTGGATCGTCCCGCATCCTTTCATGGCATACTGTGGCGAATGTTTGATGATGAGCGTGTCCTGGATGGGTTCCGCTTTCAGGGAGTTGACGGCGGTCTCCATCTCCCCGATCACCTCGTTGCAGGGGATGCGGATATTTTCAAAAATCCCACCGGAGTGGGCCTTCTGGGGCATCAGCGAGCTGACGCCCTGCCATTGGGGCGCCACCTCGTGGGTCATCATGGCTTCGAGTGTCCATATCTCGTGATTGAGGGTTGTCCGCGCCAGCGTGATCGCTATGCTGGAAAGAGCAAAAAGTATCTGCGTGACGTGGTCGTAGGAGGATTCGCAGTCGCAGGTGGGCTCCACGGTGCGATCGAACCCGAGCAGTTCGGTGATCATCTCCCGGTCGACCGGCCACCCCGGTCCGGAGCAGGCGCCGCAT
>JAGXLK010000091.1 GCA_018334735.1 Planctomycetota bacterium
GAGAGAACGTGGTCGAAGATCGCAAAGTCGGAGAAAATATATTCTTTCAGGGCGGTGTGGCCTTTAACCGAGGCGTGAAAGCTGCTTTCGAACAAATCTCCGGCAAAAAAATAACCGTCCCCCCCCACCAGGACGTTATGGGCGCCGTGGGAGCCGCTATTATCGCTCTGGAAGATAGCTCAGCCACGTCCACGTTCCGCGGCTTCGATTTGCGAGATGTTCAATACGAACTGACCACTTTCGAATGTGAAGGGTGTTCCAACCGCTGCGAAATCCATAAAGTTTCGATCGAAGGGCAAAAACCGCTCCACTACGGTAGCCGTTGCGGAAAATACGAGGATCAAAAGAAATACAAAAAAGGGGAAGGAATCCCCGAGTTGTTCGAGGAACGGGAAGAAGCGCTTCTCAATACATACTCCAAAGAGCAGCCCGATAACCCGCTCGATGTGCGTATCGGGATTCCCCGCGCTCTCACGTTTTTCGATCTTTACCCGCTCTGGAAAGCCTTCTTCACCGAGCTCGGATGCGAGGTCGTTCCCTCAAAACCTACTAACCGCCAGGTCATCAGCCAGGGATCCGATCACATCACAACCGAAACCTGCCTGCCGATCAAAGTGGCTCACGGCCATGTCGCGAATCTGCTCGAAAGGGATGTCGACTACATCTTTGCTCCGAGCGTGATAAATATGGAACATGAGGCCGAGGAGATTGTGCATAGCTATCTATGCCCGCTGGTGCAAAGTCTCCCCTACCTGTTACGGGTGGCTTTCGCGGAACAGGTGGAAGCGGGCGAACTGCCGCTGATCGCTCCGGTTATGCATTTCGAAAACGGCCGCAAACATATCGACGGAAAGCTGAGAGATCTGGCCCAGATGTTCGAAGTCCCGTCCGGAAGGGTAAATCAGGCCATTGAAAAAGGATGGGATGCGCTTGATCGTTTCCACACAACGTGCCAGCAGCGAGGACGGGAGATACTTGACGGCCTGGGAGAAGACGAAATCGCTCTGGCCATTATGAGCCGGCCCTACAATGGCTGCGATCCGGGCATAAATCTTGCCATTCCCGATAAATTGCGCGATCTGGGCGTTCTGGCTATTCCCATCGATTTCCTTCCCCTCGAGATCCGCGGCATTCAGGATGACTTCCCGCATATGTACTGGAAATACGGCCAGAAGATCATCGCCGCCGGAGAATATATCGCCGATAAACCGAACCTCCATGCGATTTACATCACTAATTTCCGCTGCGGCCCCGATTCGTTCATAACGAAGTTTTTCGCACGCGTCATTGGGAAACCCTATCTCACACTCGAAATCGACGAGCATAGCGCCGATGTCGGCGCCATAACACGCTGCGAGGCGTTTATCGATAGTCTCCGAAGCTCCAAATCGCGCCATAGCAAGAAAAGGGCACGCGGAGAAGACTTATTTTTCGACATCCGGGAATGCGAAGAAGATGTCACAATTTATATTCCTTACATGGATGATCACGGTTTGATGATGCAGTCGGCGCTCCGCGCAAACGGCATCAACGCCGAGGCCCTGCCGGTATCCGATGCCGAAACCGTTGAAATCGGCCGATCCTTCACAACCGGAAACGAATGTTTCCCGTGCATTCTCACAACAGGAGATATCGTTAAAAAAACCCGGGAAGAGAGTTTCGATCCCGACAAATCGGCATTTTTCATGGCGCAGGCCAACGGACCCTGCCGGTTTGGCCAGTATCATAAGTTCCACCGAATGGTGCTCGACGACCTGGGGCTTGATCAGGTAAAGATGGTGGTCCTCGATCAAACAAACGATTTCTCCAACCACCTCCAGAGTTTTGGCCCCGATTTTTATAAAACCTGCTGGGAACTGCTCGTGATCGTTGATTACATGCAGAAGCTGGTTCGGGAAACCCGCCCTTATGAAATCAACGAAGGCGAAACCGACCGGAGCTATGAAGAATGTCTTCACCAGCTGGCCGAAATTGCGGAAGAAAAAGGAAATTATTCCAGTTTCATACCGGAAATTCGCAGCCGACTCGAAAGTATTCCGATCGATGATTCCCAGGAACGGCCCTTGATCGGTATCGTGGGGGAAATCTACGTGAGATCGAACCCGTACGCCAACAATTTCCTCGCCCGACGACTCGAAGAAAACGGCGCTCAGGTGATGTTGCCCCCCTTCCAGGAATGGATCAACTACATTGCCGCTGACCGACGTGAAATCGCCTGGCAGGAAGGCAAAATCTGGTCGTTCGTCAAAGAATGGATCACCGAGTTCGCCGCACGCTGGACCGAAGGACGTATCAGCAAAAACTTCCAGGAGTCTATCAACCACATTCCCCGGGAAAGTAACATCGGAGAAGTGATTAAACTCGGGGCGCGATACCTTGATCCCACGGTGAAAGGAGAAGCCATCCTCAGCATGGGGCGTGCGGTCGAATACGCCCATCACGGGTTCGACGGTATCATAAACGTCGCTCCGTTCGGATGTATGCCCGGTGCAATTGTCAATAGCCTGCTGGAAAAATACCGACGCAACCACAACATCCCTGTTTTGAAACTCGATTACGACGGCCTGCAACAGTCAAATGAGGGCACAGCCCTTGAGGCATTCATCCATCAGGCCCGACTCCACATGCTGCAGAAGAAACAAGAAACTTACGCAGACCAATCACATTGAAGCAAAACGCGTTGAGCGTTTAACCGGTACAACAGCCCCCGGAAAGCGTATACGAAGCTTAACGCAAAAGAATACCAGAACATGCGTATAAACCGAGCGGATCGCGTCCGAAATAAAAACAAAAGGAGATGCTCCCATGGAAGGTAATTGCTGGATATTCGGCGACGATATCAATACCGACGAAATCATTCCGGCCCGATACCTGAATACCACCGATCCCGAAGAACTGGCCGCCCACTGTATGGAAGACGCCGACGCCAATTTCGTCAGTAAAGCCGAACCCGGAGATATCATCGTCGGCGGCAGAAACTTTGGTTGCGGTTCCAGCCGCGAACATGCCCCTATCGCCATCAAAGGTTTCGGTATCCAGTGTGTCGTCGCAAAATCCTTTGCCCGCATATTTTTCCGCAACTGTATCAACATTGGCCTCCCCATCGCCGAATGCCCCGAAGCCGCCTCCGAAGTGAAAGAAGGCGATGTGCTGGAAATCGATGTTGAAGAAGGACGGATTACAAACACCAGCCAGGGCAAAACCTACGACTTCCGCCCCTATCCAGAAGAAATCCGCGGTATCATTAAAGCTGGGGGGCTGATGAATTTCGCCCGCCAGCTTCGGGAATCTTAAAAAACGAATCGACCAGCGCCGTTGCCTCAAAATCGATTTTTGGGGCCCTCTCGTCCGGCGTTTTGGCCTCTGGCAACGAGGCAAAGACCGTGACCGCAGAGAAAAGAGGCGCTGTCTTGCCCCACCCCACCATAATATCCTGCCCAGCTGGAATTTTTTGCGCCCTCAACTCAGGGGCGGTATCATGAAACCGATGCCCGACTATCGATTGAAATGTATGAAATCATGAAAGAAGGTGGCTTAGTTTTTGATGGGGGTTTCATACTTTGCGATCTGGGCTACCGCAATGGGTTGTTGTTCTCCCCCCATCACTATGACGAACAGCTGCGACCCACCTTTAAAAAACTTGTCCAGTATTTCAAAGACGAAGGGCTGCCCGTTATCTTGCACTCCTGCGGATGTGTAAAAGAACTGATCCCGAGATTTATCGAAGATGGTCTCATGTGCCTGCAACCACTCGAAGTTAAGGCCGGAATGGACGTGATTGAACTGAAGCGTGAGTACGGCGACCGCCTGGCTTTCATGGGCGGCGTAGACGTGCGCCGGATGAAAGAGTCGGACCCCAGCATAATCGAGCGTGAGATCCGTAATAAAATAGTCCCGGCCAAAAAGGGAGGTGATTACATCTATCATACCAATCACTCAATCCCCGACAACGTAAGCTTCCAGCAATTTGAGCACGTTCTGGAATTGGTAAAGGAATATGGTGCGTACTGATGCCGTCCCGCGATGCAACAACCCCCTTCGGTACCGGCGGACACCGACGATATGCACCGGGCTAAGACTTTAACCATATCGTCTCCAGGTGCCATTATGCGGGCTATCCGTTCCGAATTTCCTGCAGCCGCCTCGCTATCGCGGTTGCCCCAGCCGCCCCCTCCGCCTGAACCCAAAAGACGACCCGCGTTTCTTCTGGAAACTGATCCGGCCAACTTTTCGGCTGGCCATCGGGTTGCCAGCCCAAAGGTATCTGAACAGCAGCATCGCCATAGAAACGCAGGGAATCGAGCAGATACTTCCGGGCGTCTCGTGTCGGAGGTGCGTTGTGGTTGATAACCCTGAGCCCCGGCAACGAACGGAAATTGTTCCATTGGTGCCGCGCATCGGCGCAGCAGTGTATGCCCAAACCACCAAAATGATCAGAAATGGCGACCAGACCGTCGCGGAAGAACTGACAGAACATCTCCTCGTTGATCGAACCCACTTCGTCAACGGACAACGTGAGGCCGTCGGCCATCACATAGTCGGGATAGTGCGCGACAAAAGTCGTTCCATAACGCCCGAACCACTCGTCGAAAAAAGAAATGAGCAGAGCTCGGACCTTTTCGGCGAGGGCGATGACGGCTTCGGGGGTCTCGACCATCGCGCAAAAAAGATCCGATTTGTCCCAGATAAGAGCGACGATATCCATCGGGCTCTGTATGTCCACCGGTTTCATTAAAGCCACCGACCCGCCGCGTCGGAAAAGTTCATCGGCAATATCGAAAAGGTAGCTAAGCGAAGACGTGCTCAATTCCGGGGTTTCCAGAGCATCGGCTTCCCGGGCCGTATGCACCATCGGCAGCGCAAAAGGGTTTGTGTCGTCCGGGCGATGCACCTCGCATCCAAATGCTTCGGCGAAGATCTCGGTACCCGTCATGTTGCTGATGTAAGGCACCCGATCGTCCTCGACAAGTTCGGTCTTCTTACACATCAGTTCGTATTCGGCCCATCGCCTCTCGACTCGCTCGTCGGCCCTATCCGGCCACGGAGGCACGGCGGGAGGCAGTTGCTCTTCCTCTTCGGGCAGAGAGAAATTAACGTAGAACAGAAATTTGAAAGGGCTCTCCCCCTCAATGAAAGACTCCCACCGGGCGAGTCGATCTTCCATCGTCGAAACAGACATAATGAAAATCTCCGGACTGGATTTCTACCTTTTATTTGCGAATGGAAATGATTATTGAATGGACAGTATGCGACGCGGATTCTCGAGCATGATAACCTCTTCTTCCTCCGGCGTCAGCCCGAGTTCCCGGAACGCCGGCAATATATCGGTGAACATGTAAAGGAACGGCGGCGGGGGCATGAACGTGCAGGCTCCGAACGGTCCGGACTCCGAACAAAATGCCCAGTCCAGACCGAAACAAATTTTGTCACCGTGCCCCGCGTCGAAAATTTCGTGAATGGCTTCCACCAGCGGACGCCATCTCTCGATATCGCCGTCGACGCTCAGGTTCGTCGGCAAAAAACTTACCCCCCGTTCCATCCATTTCAGGCAGTTCTTCCGTCTTTCCGGGTCAGCCAGATGTCCGGCCGTGTGGCCGACCACTACCCGTGATAGGGGCACACCCTCTTCATCCAGCAACCGAATTTGCGTTTCTTCTGCCCCCAAAGCCGTACAGTGAGTGGTAATATGAGCTCCGCTCGCTTTCTGGGCTCGCGCGCCGGCGCGAAATGCCTTTTCTTCCGCTTCCGTGAACTCCGCCGCGCTGGAGGCGAGTTTGATGGCACCGGCCCGGACTTCTGTGCCGTGTATGCCGTCGAGCAACTCGCCGATACAAAAATCGGCCATCTCGTCCACGGACGCCTCCCGCGCGAATGGCCAAATTGCGTCCTTCGGGTTGCTCACCCAGTAGGTCCCGGTCTCCACTTCCCGATAAAAACCGGTGCAAAGAACGATATGGATCCCGGCCGCCCGCGAGGCATCGACATAGAAATCCGGCCAGGCCCGGAATGGCGGCGGGCTGGCTTCCACAAAAGCATGACAGTCGTGTTCATTCAGTTTCGCCAGGTATGGAATAGCTTCATCCATCAGCAGCGCACGTCGTTCCTCAGAGATCGGCGCCTCCTCCTGCATGCGACCATTTTCCCAATCCCAGCAGTCAAAGTGGAGATGTTCGTGCATGAGAACACGTCCCACTTCTTCAGGGGCGACCGAGCCCTGCGCGGTGATGATACGTCCGGGATCATTCATCACGTTTTCCTCCCAAGGGTGACTCGATCACCTTCTCCGCTCAGCAACAGACCCGCCTCGCGTCGCAGGAGCGCTCGGTGTTCCCGATCCACAATCTTCGCGAACAGGTTGCCCGCGATCCAGCCCTGGGCAAGCTTGCTCTGTCCGCGGTCCCAGTATATACCGATATCGTAGACCATCTCGCCGTCCCGGGTTGGTGGTTGACGGTAATGGTAGTAAAGGATATCACCGTGTTCGGGGAAAACGGTGGAATTTTCGTAGGGAATCTCTTCCTGCGGCTCAGGGACAAAACACCACATCTCCGGTCCCGTCTCACCGCCATGGTGCAGATCCTGAGTGATCGGATCAACGATTGCGTGCCAAAAATTCTCGCAGGTGATCGGAGCCTTTTCTTCCACCAAATTGGCCACAACGGAGATTCCACCGGTCTCAAATACGATTTCAAACTGTTTAACCATAGTTCCCTTTCTCGCGAAATTGCGCGGAGGTTAAATCCGTACGGAAGCCGGGGGTCTTTTTGAAGCACTCGTGCCGTTTACCCCGACTCCGACAGATCGTGATAGGCGAAACGGCGGGGGCCGGCGTGAGACAGCTTGTAGGGATATCGATCCCGCAGACCTTCCATCACGCCGAGCACACGGTGTTCCGAAGCTTCGTAGCCGTGTTCTGCAAGCGTATCGATCGCCTCACCGGGCTCGATCGGTCCGCGCTCTTTCACAACTTCCAGGACAATCTGCTCCAGCTCAGAATACTCGGTTTCCTCCACATCAACACTCTCCGCCACTTGGATGGCGTCCCGCAGCAAATCGGCCTTGCGACGCGCCTCTTCGACCTCGACCATATTGTTCGTGGTCACCAGTCGCGGGAGAACATCTTCGGCGACGGGACACAAACCGGCCTTCCACTCGACCGTCCCGTCGTAGTGCGCGCAGTTGTAGGGGCAACCGGTATTAGCGTACGCATTCGGGGCACGGAAAAATTCGTAGAAATATGCGGGGCGTTGCGTGAATCCCATCCCGAATTCCCCCGAGCACACTTCACCCAGAGCGGCTCGAAATACGCCGTTGCTGATCCCCGCACGCTCGCCTCGGAAGATACATGACCAGAAATAAGGGCTCACCTCACTGTCCGGCAACGCCGTACGCGCATCGAGCCACTCGCAATCTTCGACCGCCGCATCGAGGGATTTCCGGCCGTCCCGGTATTTCTCAAGGTATCCGGGCACTTTTTTGAGCTGCTCGACACCGACAGCGGCCTGGAATTCGGTCATCCGGTAGTTCGAAGAAAGCACTTCCGGGCTTTCTCCAAAAATAATCCGTTTGTTCAGCTCCGCCGCCAGTTCATCGTCGTCGGTGATCGCCATCCCGCCCTCTCCGGTGGGGAGCTGTTTGCCCATGTTAAACGAAAACGTGCCGAAATGTCCCCACTTGCCGAGATATTTGCCTTTGTATGTGGTAAACAAGGCGTGGGCACAATCTTCCAAGAGGTAAATCTCGTGCTCATCCGCGATCTGACGCAGCCGATCCACTTCCGCGGGAAACCCCCACAGGTGGGTCACCCAAATTGCCCGCGTCCGGGGGGAAATACGCTCTTCAACGGAATCAGGATCAAGCAGAAAATCATCCTCTCGCACGTCAGCCCAGACCGGCACATTTTTCCTC
>JAGXLK010000092.1 GCA_018334735.1 Planctomycetota bacterium
GAGAGGGCCCGACGTATTCGGAAGGGATTGTGACATCGATTTTTACAATTGGTTCGAGCAGTGTCGGACGGCATCGTTCGAAAGCGCCCTGGAAAGCCCGCGCTCCCGCGATTTTGAAAGCCGCCTCGGATGAATCTACGTCGTGATACGAGCCATAGTAAACGGTTGCAATGACGTCGACGATTGGGTAACCCGCCAGAAGGCCCTTTTCCATGGTCTCGACGATACCTTTTTCGACGGCGGGGATGAACTGGTTAGGGATCACCCCCCCCTTAATTTCGTCGACGAATTCAAAGCCCGCTCCACGTTCGCCGGGCTCCAGGCGCAAATAGACTTCTCCGTACTGGCCGCGGCCGCCGGTTTGTTTTTTGTGGCGGTATTGATCTTTGCCGTTTGTGGTTATCGTTTCGCGATAGGGGATAGAGGGTTCGTGGGTGTCGGCGCTGACCCCGTAACGCCTCTGCAATTTGCTGAGCATCACCTCGAGATGGAGATTGCTCATTCCCGTAATGACAAGTTCGCTGCTCTGTTTATCTCGCTCCAGAGTAAAAGTCGGATCGCCCTCGGCCAGCCGTCTTAATCCACTGTTTATACGCTGCTCATCATCTCGGCTTTGCGGTTCCACAGCCAGCGACATCATAGGACTCGGCAATTCCAATTCGGGGAATTCATATTTGCAGCCTCCCGACCGCAACGTGTCGTGGATCTTGACGTCCTCAACTTTTGTTACGCAGATAATGTCGCCGGGGACAGCTGTATCGAACTCGTTCTGCTCAGATCCAAATACGGTGTAAAGGTGACCGAGTCGTTCGGTTTCGCCTGTCCGGGCGATTTCAATGTTATCACCGCTTTTGAGTGTTCCGCTGTAGACACGGAAGTAAACAAGGCGCCCGACATGCTCGTCTACAACGCTTTTAAAAACCTGTCCGCAGAATGGGGCTTCGGGGTCTGGTGCCACTTCCACTTCTTCGGGTTCTTCGCCCGTTTTGTCGAGAGCAGTGTGGGTCGGACCTTCGACAGGCGAAGGGGTGCAGGCGGCGAGCAAATCGAGGGTTTCGGACACACCGATATCGTTTTCGGCCGCAGAGCAGAGGATGGGGACGATTTCTCCACCCAGAATGGCGTGTTTGAATGTGGTTTCAAGTTCTCCCTTGCTCACTTCTTCGCCTTCAAGGTAGCGTTCCATAAGTTCGTCGTCGCATTCAATGATTGATTCCCGGAGAGACTGGCTTAGCTCCTCGAAGTTTCCGACGACGCCCTCTGGTGCCTCTTCCGTTTCGAGTAGATTGACCACTCCGCTGCAGTCGGTCCCCAGCCCGAGCGGTAGGAAAACAGGAACACATTCCCGGCCGAAGGCATCCTGGATGTCGTTCAGAAGTCTCTCGAATTGGATATTTTCCGCATCCAGGTGAGAGATCATCAACATCCGCGCTACGCCGTAGTTCTCCGCCAGTTGCCATGTGCGGCGGGTGTTCAGCCGCACGCCGTCGCTGGCGTCAACCGCCACAAGAGCTGTTTCCACAACGGGGATGGCTGTTGCGGCAGCGCCCATGAAATCGAGATAACCGGGGGTATCGATTAAATTAAAAATTTTATCATCAGTCTCAAAATGAAATATCGCACTTTCGATCGAAAATTTACGTTCCTTTTCCTCGGTTGTATAATCGCTCAGAGATGATCCTTCGTCGACACTCCCTGCACGGTTAGTGGCCTCGGCGGCGTGTAAGAGATGATCCACAAGGGTGGTTTTCCCGCTGCTACCGTGACCAACAAGAGCAATATTACGGATCTGCGAAACACTACGTTCTGCCATAAAAGACCTCCAGCTGTGCTAAAGATTCGAGCCCGGGCTTCCAGTCTGTACGGCCCGGCAAATCTATTTTTGTATGTTCGTTCAAGTGTTTGTGTTTTAATTCTGTCCCGGTGACGCCGAGAGACGTCCCGGGAATTTTTTTGCGGTTTCGAGGGCGTCTTCGAGTTTCAATTCCCCCTCGTAAAGGGCTTTGCCGGTGATGACAGCATCGGCTCCACATTCACCGAGCCGGCGGATATCATCAACGCTGCTGACGCCTCCAGAGGCTATGACCGGGACGGGAGTTGTTTTGATGATTTCCTCGACTCCATTGAAATTCGGGTGAGTCAACATCCCGTCTCGGGATACGTCAGTATACAGGAAAGCCGCGGGTGCTCCGTCAGCCAGTCGGGAAGCCAGGTCCCGTGCGGGTATACCGCTGTTTTCCTGCCAGCCTTTAACTGTAATTAATCCTTCCCGCGCGTCGAGTGCGATAACGATACGATCCGGCAACTTCTGGCAAAGCTCAACCGCCCACTCAGGATCCAGAGCCGCTTTGGTGCCTATGACAGCGCGAGCGGCACCGGCTTCCAGCACCCTCTCAACGGATTCGACAGAGCGAAGTCCACCTCCGACTTCCACAGGTATATGCAGCTCTGAGAGGACGCGTTTGACAACATCGCGATTGCCGCCGCTTTCATTAATGGCGCCATCCAGATCCACCAGGTGAAGCGCTTCGGCTCCAGCATCTTCCCAGTGGCGGGCCGCCCGGGAAGGCGCCTCGTAATACGTTTTACCGGTCCCGGGGTCTCCTTGAAGGAGGCGAACACACCGGCCTTCCTGGATATCGACGGCTGGTAGGACAATCATCGCAGGTTTCTCACAGTAAGGCGTACAGTTTTCAGTGGAAGGGACCGTCCCGCGCCGGCAGCAGACAGGCAATGTTCGGCCAACTGCGTGAGATTATCCGTTCAGATATCCGCGGTTGTGCCACCTGACGTTTCCGACAGAACCGGTTAGCGGTTCGCAAAGTGTTGTAATACGAAGTGAATTATAGGAACTTGGTGCAAACGTGTCAACGCGAAGCGGGCGATTGAACGCTATCTCGGAGCAATTGCCACAAATGGGCCTTGCCCCAATTAAGGGCACTGATATGATCAATACCGCGCTGCATGACAGATCTTGATCAGTCCTGCGGTCGACGCGAAATCTTGACAGGCAGGGGATTTGAGGGTAGATTGCAGAACAAGCTGCAGGCGCGCCCGTGGCTTGGAGGGAACCGGAAACGGGAGGCATTGCTTGCAGAATCAGAATGTGAACATGGGGAGGTGAATGTATGGATACTGAACGCGCGGGTCCGTTTGGGGGTGACGGATCGATGCGACTCCTGTTTGTTATTTTGCTGCTGTTTTCTCACAACGCCGTTGCCGGTTCAGTTCTGAGTGGGGAAGTTGTTGACGAGACGGGGCAACCGGTGGCGAGCGCGCATGTGATGCTCTACTATTTTCACGATATAAGCGGGTTCGGCTCCGTCCCGCTGGCAAAGGCGCGCACCGGCGAGGAAGGACGATTCCAGCTTGAAAAAGGAAAGATAGAGATACCGCCGATTGCTTTGAGCCGGCGGGTTATGATGCAGCTTTTTCTTATAGCTCTCGCTCCTGGTAAGGCCGCTGGAGCCGCGGAAGTCCTGCCCGAGAAAACCGATAATTATCGTCTCGAATTAAGCGAAGGCAGGAATATCATATGCCGCGCGGTTGAACATGGTCGGCACGGGGGGGGCAAAAAGCGGGTCAAAGATGCAAAAATCAGCGTGGCGGATTTCGGATCATGGGGGCCCGCCGGAGTTTTCTTTGAACGGGGAATCGTTAGCCGCCTTTTGAATGATTTTTATAGTGCGACATCTGACGCCGACGGTCTGGCCGAAATCCAGAACGTTCCTCAGAGCAATATTCGAGTGAGAGGGAGTCACGAAAATTTTCTGGTATGGCCTGCCATCAGTCGAGTAAACAACGGAGAGGCAGAGTTAAGGATGAGAGAACACCCGTTGTTTTTCGGGGCGACGAAAGGCATTGTGAAAAGCGCAGATAACGATGATCCTATCAAAGGGGTACTCGTTATGTCGCCTTTGCATCACAGGGCGGCTGCCGGTGGCTGGGATAAAACGGATGAGGCGGGTCAATTCCAGCTTTCTTTGAATTCGCCCATGGCCCGAAGGCATGGATTGATTTTGCGGGACCCTTCTTACGATCCACATTGGGCAACAAGAATGACTCCGGGTAAAAATCCGCGAGATTTCATGCGCCGGCGTATCAACCGAGCAAAAGAAGCGGGGGGAAACGCCGAAACGGATGAATTCATGTTGGAGAGAGGGAAGCAAATTTCGATTAGTGTCATAAACACCATAACGAAAAAACCCGTGGATAAGGCCATTGTCGCGCTCAAGTTCTCGCGGAACAGGCAGCGGGCCCGACAGCATCGCTTCTACTTCAGAGCTTCATTCTGCCGGGTAACCGGTCAGGACGGATGCTGCCATTACCGGGTTCCTGAAGATCAAACGGAGGTTGATGTAAGCATCGTGGACGCGTTTGATGGGGGGGTTATTGGTCAAGAGCGCACGAATAAGATACAGCTGGAAGGCGCTGAAAATCAGGCGACCGTAGGCGTAGGCTTGGTTGAACCAGTGAACTGTGAGCTTGTTGTCCGGGAAAAAGAGGGGCAAATCGTGCCGAGGACACGACTTTGGTTGAGAACTATCGCTTCCAGACGAGTTCTGGAGGGACTGACAGCAAGCGATGGGCGGGCCCGGTTGGCAAAGCTGATTCCCGGCGAGAAAATGAAAGTTTGCGCAATCTCTCCAGAGGGCAGAATGGCTGCTTTTGAGGACCTTCAGGCGCCGGAGAAAAAAGGCGGTGGAACCTTTCTTATCCGGTTGCAAAAAGCTCTGAGCGGGGAAATCATTCTGAAGGATAACGAAGGGGAAATTCTCGACGACGGGCGGTTATGGATTTATGTCAAAGACCACGCAAAATCTATGCTTTTCAGGCCAGATGAGGGGCTGATAGAGGAAAAAACTGATGGCCATTTTGCCATTAAAGCACTTCTCCCCGGCGTAAATTACATAATCAGAGCCCATGCCAGGGGATATCGTCAGGAGCACGACGGAGGGGTTAAGTGGATGATAAAAGCAGGAGAAACAAAACCCAAGAAAGTTGTGGTGCTTGAAAAAATACCCAGAGACCGGAGGCACGTTAATCGGGGCAACGTAGTACGAGCGAGGCAGAATGTTGGAAGAACGCCAGAGCCTGTTCCTCCGGAGAAAGAATACAAAAGAGATCTTGCCACGCTGGAAGATGCAGAGCGAGCGCTCCCGGATACCGTTCAGAAATACCTGACCTGGTATGTCGATGACCACGGTATCGCTCTGGCGGATAAGAAGAAGCGGAAAGTCTATCGCTTCCCCGGCCTGTTGGGGTTTGAAGAAATCGATGTCCGAGAATTTGCTTTCGGTGTGAAAAAGGTCTGGGTTGCTACGGATAAAGGGCTGATCGGTTGGGATCGCAAACAGCGTTTTTGGACCCGTTTTGCGCCGGAGATTGAGAAGTTAAATGCTCCCGCAAAATCGGTATCAGTGGAGAAGGATAGCAGCGTTCGGGTTGTTCTTCAGCTGGGTGAGGGTGAACAGGGGATCTACCGTTATGATCCGCGGGACCGAAGATGGCATAAAGAGTAGAGGGCGCGCAAGATTGCGCCCAAAAGGTTAGTGTGCTATCTTAATTAATAGCGAAGAGATTGTTTTTGTTCGCTTTTGATGGCAGGGCTTAGATCCGGCTCGAAGTTGCCCCGATGGCGATCAAGGTGGGTGTCACCCACCAGATTATTTTCCCTTCACTCGACGGAATTCATGCAGCAGAATACGAGAAATTTCTGCATCACCGCGCATATTGACCATGGGAAGTCCACGCTGGCCGATAGACTTCTGCAACTCACCCGGTCGGTGCCCGAGCGAGAATTCCACGATTTAATGCTCGACGATATGGAATTGGAGCGAGAACGCGGGATTACCATCAAAGCAAGTTGTGTGACGATGTTCTATGAGATAGACGGACAGGAATATCGCCTCAATCTTATCGATACTCCGGGGCATGTGGATTTTAGTTACGAAGTTTCGCGTGCTCTTACAGCCTGTGAAGGCGCCGTCCTTCTTGTCGATGCAAGCCAGGGTATCGAGGCGCAGACGGTGGTCAATTATAACCACGCGAAGGAAGAAGAGCTGATCGTCATCCCTGCGGTAACAAAAATCGACCTGCCGACCGCGCGTCCCATCGAAACAATGGATGAAATGCACCTGACATTTGATATTGATCCCGATTACATCCTCGCGGTCAGCGGTAAAACCGGCGAATACGTGAAAGGTCTGATTAAAGAGGTAATTCGCCGGGTGCCTTCGCCTTCTGGAGACGAGGACGGGGCTTTGCGCGCACTGGTTTTTGATTCTTTTTACGATGAATATAGAGGCGTCGTGATATTCGTCCGTATTGTCGATGGTGAACTCCGGCCGGGCGACATTGTACGGACGATGGGTACAGGGGTACGCCACGAAGTCAGTGAAGTGGGAATCTTTCGTCCGGGCATGACTCAGACCGAAGTGCTGAGCGCGGGGGATGTCGGCTACGTTATCGCGGGCATAAAAAATATTCGTGACGTGCAGATAGGAGATACGATCACGCGACAATCTGACCCGGCGCAGGTCGCGCTCCCTGGTTATCAGGAACCCCAGCCGGTTGTATACTCGGCGCTCTATCCCCAGGATAACGATGATTTTCCCAATCTTCGCTCGGCTCTCGATAAACTTTCGCTTAACGATTCATCATTTGATTTCGAGCCGGAAAGCTCCTCGGCGCTGGGTTTCGGTTTTCGGTGCGGTTTTCTCGGTCTGCTTCATATGGAAATTGTTCAGGAGAGACTCGAGCGCGAGAGCGATGTTCCTCTGGTTCAAACGGCTCCGAATGTTCCGTATGAAATAGTTCGGAAGGACGGTGAAGTGGAGAGAATCGATCGGCCTTCTGAGATGCCCGGAGAAGGTGAGATTGAAGCGGTGCGCGAACCGTGGGTGAATCTGCAGATCATCGCTCCGGGAGAGCATATCGGGAATGTGATGAAACTGGTAGAAAGCCGACGTGGTGAGCACGATCGTACCGAGTTTTTCAGCGATACACGCGCCATGCTCAAATACGAAATGCCGCTGGCTGAGATCATATATAATTTCTTTGATCGCCTGAAATCTCTGACCAGAGGCCACGGGACGATGGATTACGAGCAAATTGGCTACCGGCAGAGCAACCTGGTAAAAGTCGATATCCTGGTGAACGAATCCCCGGTCGATGCTCTTTCGTTTATCTGTCACCGTGACGAAGCGGAGCGACGGGGACGGAAAGTGGTAAAGATCCTGCGCGAGCACATCTCGCGGCATCTTTTCCCGATTCCCCTGCAGGCCGCTATTGGTAGCCGGGTTGTTGCTCGGGAGACGATCCCACCGATGAAAAAGAACGTTACTGCTAAATGCTACGGGGGCGATATTACAAGAAAACGCAAGTTGTGGAAACAGCAGAAAGAAGGCAAAAAACGGATGAAAGCCGTGGGAAATGTCAATGTGCCACAGAAGGCTTTTCTCGCCGTTTTAGAAGGCGAAGAGATCGATTAATAAAACACGAGCGGATAATTGAACTGGAAACATAATGGGTACATCCCCACACGGCGAGAGTGGAGCTACCGCGCGCGAGGCTTCCTCTACTTCGTTGCGTAACAATCTGGAGTCCATCGCGGTCGCCATTCTGCTTGTTCTCTTCGTGCGGCAAATTGTCGCGGAAGCTTTTAAGATCCCTACTGGAAGTATGGCACCTGTTCTTTTGGGTGTGCATAAAGAAGTCCGCTGCCCAAACTGCGGATGGGTTTTTAGAGTTGGATCCGACAAAGTCGGTCCGGTCGGACAGGTACAATGTCCGAACTGTGGGTATAAGATTAA
>JAGXLK010000093.1 GCA_018334735.1 Planctomycetota bacterium
GAAAAACCGTTTCTCTTTTCGACCACCCGGTCTGGCCAGGTTAGCAACCTCCCGAACCTCGCGGTGGACAGTGAGCGGCGCTCTTCCGCATCGGCGCTCCCGCCCCAAATCCCCATATTCAAAAAGAAGAAATATGACTGATATTGGTTGGGAATCCAATCGCTAACTTGATAACAATCGCTTAACATCATCTGCAGAATCCCGGCTCGTGACATGCTTTCCTTTTGCCCTCCGGGGCCAGTGGCCATATAATCCAGTCGTTTGGGTTTTGATTTCCTGACATAAGTGGTGGATTTTTGTCCAAAATCCCGGGAATCACATAAATGATTTCCGTTCTGTGGAGAGGCATTTGCGTCCAATTTGCCGGGCGCCATGCATCACGCGCACGATTTTCTTTTTCCTGGAGGATGGAAATGAAGACGGGAGTAACTGAACTGGTTCTATCGGCGGAATTGAGTTTTGACGAGGTTCTGGAAAACATAAGCGCAACCGGTTATGAAGCCCTTGAACTTGCTCTCAGGGACCAGGGATACTGTTCTTTCGCGGCCGATGAGAAGGACCTTGCCGGTTTGCCGGAGGCTGCGCGGGGTGCTGGGATCGAGCTGGTCAGCATGTGCCCTGCACAGACGGAACGTCCGAAAGATCTGATGACGAACGATACGGCCCTGCGAGAGGCTGCCAGAGAGACTGTTATCGATTACATGCGAGTTGCCAATGCGGTTGGTGTGGAAACCGTTCTCATCGTCCTCGGCCAATTGCCGCCGGACCTGGGTTACGAAGAGGCTTACGACAACGCACTGGACTCCATGCGCAGGCTTGCGCCGGCAGCAGAAACGGCGGGCGTGAATCTGGCCATTGAATACGTCTGGAACAAATTCCTGCTGAGCCCGCTTGAGTTCTGCCATTTTTTGGATGAAGTCGATAGCCCCCGTGTCGGCTTTTATTTCGATCCCGGCAACATGTGCGCTTTCAGTTATCCGAAACAATGGCTTCGATTGCTGAGCGACCACCTGATGGCGGTGCACATGAAAGATTTCAAACGCGACGGTTTTGAATGGGTCCCGCTGGGTGAAGGCGATGTTGATTTCCCCGGCGTAATGGCTGAATTGCATTCCACGGGTTATGAAGGGGCGCTTGTGAGCGAAGTGAGCCAGGGGGTGGCCTCGCTGGAAGAATCTGCAAAAGAAATAGATCGCATTAAAGAACTCTAACCGGCATCCGTAAGATGCAGGCCAGCAAGTGACATTTCTGCGAACAGCGATTGTTAGCAGAAGAGATGGAAAGATCGGCTTTACCTGAAACCTCAAGAAACAACTAAAGGCAAGTGACGGTTCTTATGCATGACACAGAGATGAAACATGTTTTCAAACGAATCGAACAGAATCCGCTCATCACCGCGGAGGATATCCCATATCTGGCAAACACGGTATTCAATGCAGGAGCGATTCAATTTGAAAACGAAGTGCTTTTGCTTCTGAGGGTTGAAAGCGCATCGGGCCGCTCGCATCTGATCGTGGCGCGGAGCGAGGACGGTATTACGAACTGGCGTGTGGGAGACCGTGCGCTGCTTCATCCCGAAGACAATTTCCCCTACGAATCCAATGGTTGTGAGGATTGCCGGATCACATGGATGGAAGATCTCGGGGCCTACGTGCTCGTCTACACCGCGTATTCGGATCAGGGCCCCGGTATCGCCATCGCGACGACTCAGGATTTCAAAACCGTTGCACGATTGGGGCTTATGTTCCCTCCGAACGACAAAAATGGGGCTCTTCTGCCGGCGAAGTTCGACGGACAATATGCCATTCTTCACCGACCTTCGGTGGGGGGAGGTAGCATCTGGCTTTCATACTCGGAGGACCTGGTTTACTGGGGAAAACCCCAGCTCGTCGTGCCAGTTCGAAAGGGGCCATGGTGGGACGGACAACGAGTCGGGGCGGGTCTGCCGCCAGTCCTGACCGATGAAGGCTGGCTTTTGATGTACCATGGTGTCAAAGACCTTGCCGGACGGCCGATATACCGCATGGGCGCTGCTTTACTCGATCGAGAACGCCCCAGCGTGTTGAGAGCCCGGGCACGCCGGTGGCTCCTGGGACCGGAAACCCAATACGAAAGGACAGGTGACGCGCCAAACGTTATTTTTGCCTGCGGGGGATTCATTCGCGATGGAATGCTGTGGTTGTATTACGGAGCGGCCGATTCCTCAATCTGCCTCGCAAGAGCGAATGTCAATGACGTTTTGCGGGTCGTCAAGACAGAGACGGTAGAACCGGGAGTATGAGCAGGTCTGAAAATCCTACCGCTTGCCACTGAATAGCAAACCTTTTAACGTTCGGGTTCGCACGAAATCCAATGGTACATTAGAATTTGAGAATATCCGAACTGCATAAATAACCGCTCAGTTTTAGGAAGATTTTTACCCGAAAGGAACGCAACGTGCGCGCTGAGAAATTACTTGAACAGAAACGTGTGCCCCTTGAAAATTTACGCCGAAGTGTCGATCCGGATTTCTTCTCATTTGATACAACCGCCGAGGTGGAGCCACTTGAAGGTACAATTGGTCAGCAGCGAGCGCTGGAGGCAATAGAAACGGGCCTTCAGATACAGGGCCAGGGCTTCAATATCTATGCCAGCGGGCAGGTCGGCACAGGACGCAACTCGACTGTGCACGCTTTGATCAAAGAAAAGTCCGAAGATATGCCTGTGCCTGATGATTGGGTCTACCTCTATAATTTCGATGAGAAAGATGAACCCCTTGCTGTAAACCTGCCACCGGGAAAAGGACGCGAACTGCGGGACGATATGGAGGATCTTATCCAGCAGTGTAAAGACGAAATCCCAAAAGCGTTCGAGGGTGAAGATTACGAAAAAAAACGCAGGCAAGTTGTTGAGGAACTCAATGAAAAGCGCAGTGAGATGATCGACGAACTGCGGGAAGAAGCCAAGGAATATGATCATGGCATCCAGGTGAGTCCCGCCGGTATTGCTGCTGCTCCGATTGTCGACGACGAAGTCATTTCCCAGGATGAATTTGATGAATTGCCGGAAGAAAAAAAAGAGGAACTCCGCAGAAAAAACGAGAAAGTTCAGGAACTGATCCGGGAGACGATTGCCGGGGCGCGGGAAATCGAGAAGGAAATTAAGCAACGAACCGGTGAACTGGACGAAAACGTCGGCCTTTTTGCCGTGGGACATCTGGTCGATGAGCTGAAAGAGAAGTACTCCGAATTCGACAGAGTTTGCGATTACCTGGATAACGTCAAGGATGACATCATCGAAAATATCGATCTTTTCCGAACGGCCGACCAGGTAGCCCAGGATCCAGTGGGGATGCAAGAAGCAATGCGGAAACAGGCCTACAATCGTTACCGCGCAAACGTGGTAGTGGATAACGCGCGGACTGAGGGCGCTCCGGTGGTCGACGAAAGGAACCCGACTTATTATAACCTTTTTGGCCAGATTGAGTACAAATCACAGTTCGGCGGCATGACGACGGATTTCACGATGATACGCGCCGGATCATTCATCCAGGCAAGCGGCGGATTCATTATTCTGCAGGTCAAAGATGTCCTTCGAAATCCTTTCTCCTGGGAAGCCTTGAAACGGGCGATTCGGACCCGAGAAGTAAAAATCGAAAATATGTACGAGCAGTACCGTCCCATCCCCGCCGCCACCCTCGAACCTGAAGCGATCCCTGTCAGTGTGACCGTTGTTCTGGTCGGAAGCCCCTTGCTCTATCATTTGCTGTACACACTCGATGAAGATTTCCGGCGATTGTTCAAAATTAAAGCGGCTTTTGATATTGAAATGGATATGACAGATGAGCATCTGGAACGATATGCCGCTTTCGTTTCCGACCACTGTAAGGGCGGCGATCTACCGCCGTTTGATCGGGAAGCCGTGGCAAAGATTTCGGAATACGGAGCACGCCTGGCCGGACATCAGGAACGACTGTCGACACAGTTCCTGAAAATTGCCGATTTGATCGAAGAAGCGGGCCACCAGGTCAAGCTCAACGGGGCCGATTGTGTCACTGCTGAACACGTACGCGAAGCCATCCTGGCACGAGACCGACGGTCCAGAATGGCGCAAGACAAAATACAGCGGATGATCGAAGAGGACACGCTACTGATCGATACTGAGGATTCGGTTTCCGGGCAGATAAACGGTCTGGCTGTGCTCGAACTGGGTGAATACAGGTTCGGAAAACCATCGCGTATTACCTGCGTGAGCTCTGTGGGCCAGAAAGGTGTAATTAATATCGAGCGCGAAAGCGACATGAGCGGCAATATCCACAACAAAGGTGTGATGATCATGAGTGGTTTCCTTGCCAAACGTTTCGGGCAGGAAAAACCGCTCAGCCTTTCGGCCAGCCTTTGTTTCGAACAATCTTATTCCGAAATCGAAGGCGATAGTGCATCGTGCGCCGAACTCTATGCGCTGCTTTCTGACCTCGCAGATGTCCCGCTGCGCCAGGATATCGCTGTCACGGGTTCTGTGAACCAGAAGGGCCAGGTTCAGCCGATCGGTGGAGTGAATGAGAAGATCGAAGGTTTCTTCGAAGTCTGCCAGAAAAAAGGCCTGACCGGGGAACAGGGAGTATTGATCCCTGCGCGCAATATCCAGGACCTGATGGTCAACGATGAAGTTTTCGAAGCGGTTGAAGAAAGCGATTTTTCGATCTACGCTATCGATACTGTTGAAGAGGGCGTAGAAATTCTGACGGGGATGCCGGCCGGAGAAAACGATGGAGAAGACCAGTATCCCGCCGACACCCTGTTTGGTAGGGTTGACTCCCGTCTTTGTGAAATTGCCGATGTGCTGCAGGAATATGGCCCGGCGGGCGAAGGTTCCGAAGACAACTCAGAGTAAGATAAAGGGAATTCGTATAAGAAGACGGCGTGTTGTAAAAAAGAACCGCTGCCGTCTTCGTTATCATTAAGTCAAAAAAAGGAGAGCATTTCCTTGAGTGTGAATACAAAACCCGAGCACCACCGGATCGCTTCTGAACTTGTCGCTGAAGCTCACGACAACGATGGTCTGGCTCCTGTAGACCTGGACCAATTTTATGCCGATCAGGAAAAAGCTATTGCCGATCCTTTCGGAAATGATATCCCTCAATGTCCACTGGGGGTCTGGATGAATGGCCTTTGCGTGTGGGACGAACTGGGTATAGAAGAGGATCGCTGGCGCTATCAAAACGATGAAGAATACCGCCTGGAGCTGAATCGGGCCTACAACGACAAAGCGGAAAAAATTGTCGGACGCCGTTTGCTCAACGAAGAGCCTTCCAGTTCTGACGGAGAGCCACTGAAATATCCACCCCATAAGCGTCTCCACGATGTTTTCGAAGCGGAAAATATCTGGCAGGCCGGTTCCTGGTGGCTGAAACAGTCCGTCGATAATGAAGAGGAATTAAAATCACTGCTCGACCGGGTCGAGAAACGTCTGGAAATCCTGCGGGATTTTATGCTGCCGGACAACTGGGAAAAAGAAAAAGAACGACTGATGGCAAAGAGCGTAAAACCGTCCCTGTATCGTCACCAGAGAGGGCCCGTAACGTTTGCTACAAGCATATATGGCACTGAAAACCTCGTTTTTTTAATCCATGATGACCCTTCGCTGGCAAAAAGGTTCAGCGACCTGATTCTCAGATCCATGCTGGGGATTGCGCGCATCCTGGACGAAGAAGCCGGTTATACCCGGGAGACAGCGCCCCGTGGATTCAGTTTTGCCGATGATAACTGCGCCCTGATGACCCCTGAAATGTACGAACTGTTCGGATTCCCCATTTTGAAAGGTGTCTTCGAAGAATACAGTCCGGATCCCGAGGATCGGCGGTTTCAGCATTCCGATTCGGATATGGGCCATATTGTCCCGATACTTGGACGGCTGAACCTCACGGGTGTGAACTTCGGCCCGAAAGTTATGGTTGACCATATCCACAAACACATACCAACGGCTGTCATACGAGGTGTTCTTGCACCGTTTACTTTCAGCCGGAACGAAGAAGAAAATATCGTGGCGGAGTTTCTGCGCGATTTTGAAATGGCTCGGGAGGATAGGGGGTTAGTCTTCGCAACCGCGGGTTCGATTAATAATGGGTCACGTCTGACGGGACTCCGGCTGATTATGTCCGCGATCCAGAAATACGGTCGTTATGATTCCGATAACATTGCGTGAAGAATCTTGCACAAATCTCTTGAGGTCTAAGCGGCTCCCGAAGTGCGAACCGCTCCCTTCAAATTCAGATAACACACTGTGTACTTAGAATTGCTACACACCGTGTTGTTTTGCCATAACCACTCTCGGCTTGCCTTTACCAGGGAGCTGTCTCGGCGGGAGGGTTTTTCGCACTACTTGCCCGGCCAAAAAAGAGCTGCCACCACCGGTTTCATGTCGGTGGAGCAATGCTTCTGGCTCTTTCAAAAGAAAGTAGAGCCCCAAGGACGCTATGTGCGGTGGTAGCCTTTTTCGGGAGCTTTAGATAGTGCAGAATTACGGCTTCATACGGCCCGCTTCTGTGCGCCCAACCGGGACTTGCCTGGACCAAAAACGGACGGAATTATCGTGGGTTTGTCGTGCAGAGTTTTGGCAAAAGGCCCTTTTGGAATAGGAGCAGGGGGAAACCGGGAACGGGCGACTACGCGTCAGTGCTCACAACGGTTGTTTCTTTGCCCGCCAACCAGTGGAGAGGGCTTGCGCGATTTGCGGCGTCTTATGTTCGCGGCCAGACGAATAATTTGTTTCTTGCCTATAGCAGCATTGTTGCTCTCCATTCGATCAAAGCAGAGCCCCAGGCTATCAAAATGCCAACATGGCGCCGGGTATTTGATGGAGTCAGCAACTCAACTGTAAGCGAGAAGATGGCTCAGGTAGGTTTTGATTTCAAACCGCCCGCCACTGGCTTCTTTCGAATTGAAAACCCTTGATGGTTCGGACCAAAAATCATTTGACAGCGATAGGCTCATGTTGCACCATATTGTTGGCTTGTAAGGATTATTATTGATTTTTAGCCACTTCGTTCTGAGTCAGAAGCGCAATTACAAAAGAACTGCAAACGAAGTGAAATAGATTCACCTGCGTGAAAGGAAATGTGTAATTTTTTGAAGGGTTGTTATCCAGCCATGTTAATCCCCTCGCGGATTCTGAGGATTTCCTGGTTTTCTTACCTGTTGCGACACACTCTCCCAATTCTGCCTCTATTTTGAGGTGCTTATCCCGTCTGCTTCGACACGGGCTGTTTTTCATGAAGTTTAGACGCTGTGTGCGGAGGTAGTTTCACAATGTAATAGGTTGTTGTCCAGTCCTGAACTATGGGTCCGTCCGTAGCTCGCAATGTAAAAGTTGGCAAAGATTAGACAGGACGGGATCCGGAAACGAGAACGATTATTTCTAAGAGGCTTCGGAGCCTATGACCAGCGATGAAGATAAGAATCGAGAAGAGCTTCTCAAGGAGGTCCGCAGGCTCCGGGCTCAGCTTGCCGATTTGGAGGGGCAGGAGGCTGAGCACAACGAGCTGGTCAGCAGGCTCAAAATAAGCAAAGAACGCTTTCAGGCAGTCACTGAAAATGCTAATGATTGTGTCTGGGAACTGGACGAGAATTTCGTTTATACATTCGTAACCTCTCAGTTCA
>JAGXLK010000094.1 GCA_018334735.1 Planctomycetota bacterium
GGAGGGTTAAATATGCCCCGGCGCGCAGTCGTTACAAAATTTATTACATTGATGAAGTCCATATGCTCAGCGATCATGCCTTCAACGCCCTGCTCAAAACCCTGGAAGAACCCCCTGAACACGTAAAATTTATTTTCTCAACCACAGACCCCCAACAATTACCAGAAACTGTCAAGAGCCGGTGCCAGCGTTTTGATTTTCGGCGTTTATCGGACCTCCAGATCGCCGATCATCTGCGTGGTATCTGTTCCCAAGAAGATCTTGAGGTGGAAGACGGTGCGCTGCAACTTATCGCACGGGCGGCGCGGGGAAGTATGAGGGACGCCCTCGGAACACTCGACCAGGTGGCAGCATTCGGTGGAAAGCAGGTGCGGTCCGAAGATGTCCGCATGGTTTTGGGCACCGCTCGCACACAAACTCTGGTCGAAATTGTTGACGCCCTATCTGACCAGCAAACCGGCAAGGCCCTGCAAAAAATGCACGAAGTGCTGCTGGGGGGCGTTGATATTCTGGATTTTGCCGATCAGATTTCGGCATACCTCCGCGATTTGCTGGTCGCCAGTTATTGTGGACCAGAGGATGACTTGCTCGCCAGCGCCCCCGCTGATTCTGAAACCCTCGAACGCCAGGCAGAAGCCTTCTCTCCGGACCAAATACTTTATCTACTTCAGGTCTTCCGTGAGGCAAAACTCCGAGCCCGACGCGATAGCACGGGTCGGCTGGCAATGGAACTGGCTATTATTAAACTTTCAAACACAGAGGATTTGCTGCATTTGGAAGAAGCTATCGAACGCCTTTCGGGAGGGGATCCGCAAACAGAAGCCAATCCGTCAACGGAAAAAGAGACCGCACAGAAAAAGTCAACGGGAGTGTCTCCTCAAAAAAAAAAGAAAGATAGTCAATCTTCGCGTGTGGCCAGCATGATGAAGAAACTGCAGCAGAAAAATCCTTCTGGTCAGAGACGTATTTCAGAGACAGAAAAAATGGATCTCCCGGAGGGAATCGACAGAGATACATACAAGCAGATTGAAGTATCGGCTGAAAAACGAACTCTGGCACACGGTTTAAAAAACGAAAACTCGCTGATGCAAGCATTTATCCAAGCCGATAAAGAATTTGGGTTGCGCCCTGTACAGCTGCGGGAACGGCAAAAAGAATTGGACGAACAGAAACAAACCGGCGAAAACACCGTGGAAGAAGATCAGTAAACTGTTTTAATTTCACACGCAAATCGCTATCCGTGCAAAAATCTCTCGACAAATATGATGCAAACGGGACCGGGTGGTTTTAGTGGATAAAGAAGAACTCTACAAGCGATAATTTATTTCAGGAGCAAGGTAATGAAAGGTTTAGGCGGTCTGGGCGACATGGGTCGTATCATGAAACAAGCTCAGAATCAGGTAAAAGAATTGCAGAAACAGATGGATGAACTCGATGAGACGCTTAAAGAACGCGTGGTCGAGGGAAGCGCTGGGGGCGGCATGGTCAAAGTTCTTTTCAATGGACTTCAGGAACCACTGGACGTCAAGATAGAACCAACAATCCTTGAGGAGGAAGACCCGGAATTCCTCCAGGAAATGATCCTCGCTGCCATAAGGCAGGGCTTGAAAAAAGCCGCCGACATTGAAGAGGAAGAAAAAAGCAAATTGACCCAGGGAATTCCGTTGCCGGGGATCGAAAACTTGCTCTAAAAATTGGCAAAAACACAGCTCAGCAGGTACAATAATTCTGGCACTCTGAAAGCAGGAGAGGACCGACTATGAACAAGGGAGGTGCCGAATCTATTTCCCGGTTGGTAGAACGGTTGACCGGTCTGCCAGGAGTCGGGGAGAAAACGGCCGAGCGGCTGGCTTATCATATCGTGCGTCTCAGCAATGATGAAGCTCTTGAGCTTGCCCGGGCAATCGAAACTGTCAAAAAGAGTATCAGGCAATGTTCGATTTGCCATTTGCTATCGGAAAGCGACCCGTGTCACATATGCTCCGATGAACGTCGAGACCCAGGCACAATTTGTGTGGTCGAAAGTTCTCAGGACGCAGCAGCTATTGAAGAAAGCGGCGGATACGGGGGGCTTTACCATGTTCTCGGCGGCCGCCTGGCACCTCTTGATGGTATTGAGCCTGAAGATCTGACGATTGATGATCTGCTGCGGAGAGCAGCCGATGAACAAAGTGAAGAAATCATCCTTGCCACCAATCCCGATATGGAAGGAGATGTAACCGCCGAATTCGTGCGCAAGGCTCTCGAGAACATCGATGTGAAAATCACGCGCATTGCCAAAGGACTTCCCAGCGGCAGCCACCTCGAGTACGCCGATTCGGCAATTGTCACCGAAGCGTTGCAAGGGCGACGTGAAATCGAACAATCAGAGACCGAATAGGCCTTTTAATCGAAGAAAGGTAATAAATCCATGAGAATGGAAGCCAGCCTGCAGGCGCGACAGGAAATGCGTATGCGGCTGGCTCCACAGGTAATCCAATCGATAGAAATACTGCAGTTGCCCCTGATTGAGTTGAAACACCGAATCGATGAAGAACTGCAGGAAAACCCCATGCTGGAGCAAACCATCTCTGAAGATAAAGAAGAGGATGCAAAAACAAAATCCCTCGAAAACTCAGAGGTCGAAGAGCCAGCAGAGGAAGAAAAGCTCGACGAGGTCAGCGCCAACGAAGAAGAGCAAGCCGACGATTTTGATCGTTTTGACGAATTGGCCTCATATTATGAACGTTCAGCCTCCGCAACCTCATCAGGGAGCTACTCGCCCAATACCAAAGGCGATAAACAGGAAGCATTCGAAAACTCCCCTGCCCCGGACCCGTCTCTCGAAGATCATCTCAACAGCCAGCTCGCATACCATGACCTTGACGAAGATATGCGCGCGATCGGCGAAAATATCGTTGCCAACCTCGACGACAGAGGTTATCTCGCACATCCTCTGGAAGAGATTGTGGCGTCGATGGATAATAACGTTACGCTCGAGCAGGCCGAGGATGCACTCAAACTGGTGCAGAGCTTTGAGCCACCCGGCGTTGCCGCCCGTAATACGGAAGAATGCCTGCTGTTGCAACTGGATAAGAGAGATCCGAATTATGACCTTCTGAAAAAAATCATTACCAACCATTTCGACGACATCCTCCAAAATCGCTATCCTAAGGTTGCCCGAGCTGCCGGCTGCTCCATTGAAAAGCTGAAAGAAGCTGTTGAATCTATCAGTAAACTAAACCCCATTCCAGGATCCCTCTTCCAAAAACCCATTACCCCCCACGTCACGCCTGAAATTCGCATCGTTGAACGAGATGGGAAATTCGAAGTAATCCAGGAAGATAGCTGGCTTCCATCGCTGAGCATTTGCGCATACTACGCCCGCAGGCTGCGCCAAAAAGATCTCGATGAAAAGACGCGTGAGTATCTGAAGAAAAAGCTTCAAAGCGCCCAAGGATTGATCTCTGCTATTGAGCAACGTCGAGCCACCGTTCAAAATGTGACTGAGGATATCGTTAATGCTCAGAAAGAATTCTTTGAAAAAGGAGAAATGCACCTGAAACCGCTGAAGATGCAGGAAGTCGCAGACCGCGTGGGCGTCCATGTTTCAACCGTCAGCCGGGCAATTTCCGATAAATATGCGCAAACTCCCCAGGGAATCTATTCTCTCAAGCATTTCTTTACAGGAGGAGTAGAGAAAGATAATGGAGAAATGGAGTCGTGGGAAGTCGTCAAGAAAAAACTCCTCAATATTGTTGAAAACGAAGATAAGAGCAATCCCCTCAGCGACCAGGACATCGCGGATAAACTGAACGAAGAAGGCATTGATATCGCTCGCCGTACTATCTCCAAATACCGGAAGAACCTGAATATTCCGTCATCTCGAATGCGAAAAGAATATTGAAGACCGGACCTCTTCCTGAAATTCCCCACCCGAATCTTTCTTGGCAGGAAACGGATTGCCGGTGAACACCGATTCACCCAAGAGCGAGACAGGCGAACTGGAAATGCCGCTCGGAGACCACCTGGAAGAGCTCCGAACGAGAATTTTGAGATGTCTCGCAGTCCTTGCAGTGGCTTTCATCTTAGCCTGGTTTTTCCGCCATCCCATCCGACAGATTTTGATCCGGCCGCATATTCTCGCCACACAGGCCCATCATATCGATACCCGCTTAAAGTACCAGGGTTATCTCGAAGATGTCCTTGCATATATGAAAGCGTCTCTTCTGATCGCCGCGATTCTGGCCGCTCCTTTCTGGCTTTATCAGATGTGGGCCTTCGTCGCTCCCGGGCTGTACAAAAAAGAGCGCTCCGTTCTACTGCGATTGGGCGCTATCTCCCTGCTATGTTTTATCATTGGGATAGCCTTCGGGTATTTCGTTTTTATCCCCTACGCACTGCGTTTTCTCCTCACGCTATCAGGTGCGACCACTCAACCGATGTTGATGATCGGCCCCTACCTCTCGCTTATCGTCCTGATGACTCTGGTCCTGGGCATTGTATTTCAGACTCCCCTTATTATGTATCACCTTGTTCAGTGGAACATCATTTCCATCGAAACGGTCCAAAAACACCGTAAAACCGCTATTCTCCTCGGTTTCGTCCTCGCCGCCGTCTTCACTCCACCTGATCCCTTCACACAAATCATGATGGCGGTCCCGCTTATTCTGCTGTACGACCTGGGCGCGCTGGCTGCCGCTCCCACCCGGAAAGCTTTTCTGAACTTCGCTAAGTTCGCCGGGACAATAGCGCTGGTGGTCGTACTCATTGCAGGCTATTTTCTGTTCTGGCCAATCGGAACGATCGAGGCCATCGATGGAACACTGAAATTGGGCGATAAATCACTTTCGGCTGGTGAATCAGCGCAGCTTCGACACGGAATGGTATCCCGCACGATAGAAAGTAGTCTTGCACGCATTAAGCTCGGGGAAAAAACCGTCCGCCTTGCTGGCCAATCCAAACTGCAAATCCATAGTGCGGGTTCTGTAAGCGTCTACAGCGGCAAACTGCTCGCGTCCGTCCCCGGGCGATCAGAGCTTCAGATCCGCTCAAAAGCCGCTCGCTTGAATTTACTCTCGGGCAAAGCGGAGGTCACCGTCGATGAAGACCATACCATCACCGTGAAAGTTCTTGCCGGCCATATTCGCGCACGCAGTGAACAACGTGATGTCAGGGTCGTGGCGGGACACGGGGAGACCTTCCATTACGGCGGCACTCCCATTGAAGCGGAAAAGATCGAAGATGACTGGAAAAACTTCGAAAGTGAAAAGTCTTCCAGGACGGCCGAACCCGGAAATTAAGGAACGTCGTAATGCCATTTTGTAAGTCCAGCTCAAAAGTGGCCAACCGTACCCAAACTTTACGAATTCGATCCGGTTATTTGAAAACAAAATATTTCAACCCGATAAAATGCCAACTCTTCGGGCTCGTGTTTACCACGTAAACATCGTGAATCCCCGAGATCTTTTTTTTCAGTTCAACCGGCCGCTCCCGCATTTTGCCGTCCCTCATGCTCACTTTCGCAATAGCAGATCCATCGGGATTATCTATTTTGAACGTGAAACTAACGTCGAATTTGTTCCGCCCCGCTGGATTACCCCTCGCCATCGCTTCCAATTTGGTACTCCCTTCTCCAAAATCGATTCGCTTGAAACCCAGGTATGCCCCCGACGTACCGATCCCCCGCTGTCGCAGACCCCGGGTATAATTTCGCCGATCGTCAGTCTCTATATTTGTTTCATCGAAAGTAAACGCAGGGATTCTGGTCCTGGCATCGCGCACGTCCGGTTTATCTGCGACTTCTATTTCAGCGGGATAAAGATATTTCTGCGGGATACGCCGCCGGTCTATACTTGATGATTCCCAGTTCAAACTGCAGGCGGGATACAACTGCTCGGATTTGAAATCGAGCTGGATGCTGTAGCGCTTTCCAGCTCTCAGCTCGATCGTACCACTTTCCCGACGCTGCCGGCTCTCGTTCCAGCCAAATATTTTCTGTTGCCCATCGATCCAGAGCCTGACGCACCCGCGGTGATAGACTGAAAAAACGAAGATTTCAGTCAGCGGGGATTCGATTTCCCCTGTCCACCGCACCCCGAAAGCCCGCGACGGCTTTGCCATAGCATTGAGTCCCAGCTGTCCCCCTTCGGCCTTCTTCAGAGGTTTCACACCTTCTGACCAATCATAGGCTGGCCCACCACGAAAACCGTCGATAATCGTATGGTTTCCAGGGTTATGACGCGGGACCCCATGCCAGACCTGGCGATCGAGGCGGACAACATTCGGTTCATCAAAATCAGTCCCGCCAGATTCGAATAACTCCGTTATTTCTTCGGAACCGCCTTCGCTTTTTATGCGATAATACCGCGCGGTAAGTCCTTTGCCCTCTCCGCGTGCGTGAAGCGGTTCGGCTTTGAGTTCGATCTTCCCATTGAAGCGTTTCCAGTCCTCCCATCCGTGTATTTTGTAAACGGGCACACTGTTGCGGCCCTGAGTGAAAAAGTATACGGACCCATCATCGTTTTCAACAATAGCTCCACCGGTCGCATTGTCACTGGTAATGATCGCTTCTTTGCCGCTGGGCGTCCGCCACCAGTAATAACAAATCTCCGGCAACCCGTCTTCAACGCGCCCATCCAGTACATCGCCGCAGCATAATCCGTCTTTCGTCCACACTAATCCCATCCATTCGACTCGATCGGCCATTACGACCGTATTGCGGATCTCTCCGATCATTGCCGCGGGCACGTGCAGATATCCCGGCGGAGTCGTGTGAGGCCGACTCCCGAGCCCGCCATGGATTGCATGCCGACCGACCTCCCATTGCTTGTTTCCCTTTGAATCCCACCTGACAACTCGGCTTCGCCCTCCCCATTCGGTAGGCCAGGTAGTCCCGTGCCTGTCACTGCTGCTATTGTAAATAGCGTAATAGTTTCCCTTACAGTCGCGAAAAGCACACGCTCCCCGTGTTCCGCCTGTCGTTGCGGGGCTGGGAACCTCCATTTCCCCGGCCGTGTTGTTGACACCTTCCTCATTCCCGATCGGGTAGACAGGCCCGCGTTGTGTCCATTTTGGATGCGTGCTGGTGACTCGGACAAATGCGCCATCTTCCCCGCGCCCGGAAGCGAAACCGACAATTTCAAACTTGTCGGAAACCCAACGTCCGCGTGGCACATGCCTTTCGGGCGAGAACGTAAACTCCTCACCTTGAGGCGTTCCGTCCCTGTTTTTATCGAGCCATCGAAATGACCGCGCTTTTTCTTCGTAGCCAGCCATCTCCGCAGCAACTGACACCTGCGTGGCATCATTGCTCACCACTGCGACCGCCCGCAGCGCACCTTTTTCGTGCAATAGAACGTGTGGTACCCCTTCGCTGACCAGATACCGCTGATCCCCACGATACAACACATGCCAGCGCCCGCGGTGTCCGGTGACCGTCCGCACAAGCCCACCGCCAAGCTCGCTCTGGTGATAATTTTCAAGAACCCGCCATTCCTTGGTTTCAACGTCTATCTCGGCCAAAGTCAGCCATGATCCCGGATTAAACCAGACACGGAGAGGATTGCGC
>JAGXLK010000095.1 GCA_018334735.1 Planctomycetota bacterium
GCCTGTAAAGGGTTGGCGAGAGAGCTATTCAAAAGCCATTGAGAATGCTTTGAAGATCGGCAACTCGGAATCCCTGGGTTTTTGCGTTCTGATGTGGATGGATTATGAGACTATGATCGATCGCATTGATCCGGAGGAATTCGATCCGGAATATCTTAAAGCGGCCGAGGATGCCCAGGATGAGATGAAAGATGTGCGGACCGGTCCATTCCCGCCGGATGTGCGCCGTGAGATCTATCAGTTTTTCATCCGTGAAGTTCGCCGGCATGATTCCGATATCCCCATTTATCTCAGCACGGAGTCACGCGATATGTGGGATGACTTGCGCGATGAACTGGGTCAGGACCCGAAAGCATTCTTCTGTGGTTGCAGTCCTGTGGCGCTTCCGGGGGGTCATTTGTCGCTTTCCCCCGAATGCCCTTATTCCACATACGCGGCGCTGAATTCGAAGAAGTAAAACATTCCAGTTCCCAGCAGACTGCAGAAAAGTCGTACTCGTTTCGTGGACATTACATTCGCTACTTAGAGCTTAAATGTCATTTTGAAGCGGCATGGCCGCCGCAGCAATCCGCCCGTGCTCCGTAGCCTGGGGCGAAGGGGGATTGTTGTTGGGCCAAATGTGGGCGGCGAGATCACTTTGCGAAGTGGAGATGCACAATGCAGTTCTTCAATGTGTTCGCGTTCTGAACTCCAGCCTCAGGCTGAAGTCCAGTCCGCTCAGTTTTCGTCAGACTGAGAAAGAAGATGCATGAGCCTCATCCGCCTGTGCTCCAGAGTCCGGAAGGGCTGTTCGCCGGAGGACGGATAGAGTTGGCCCGGGTTCCGATGGATTCACAATGACCACTGTGGCTGGGCTTTGCTCGATACCACGGAGGAAAGGCCAGCTATCACGGGAGGACGAAGGATATGGAAGAAGATTCCAGGAAGTTTCTTGAACGTCTGCTGGCAACGGCAGCCCCCTCGGGTTTTGAAAGCTCCCTGCAGCAGCTCTGGCTCGAACGGACCACACCGTTCGCCGACATCACTCGCAAAGATGTCCACGGGAACGCGGCGGCTGTGCTCAATCCGGGGGAAGAGTTCAAAGTCATGTTGGCCGGCCATTGCGATGAAATTGGCCTGATGGTTATGAATATCAACGAACAGGGAATGCTGGAGGTCGGTGGTGTCGGCGGGTTTGATCCCGCTGTGGCGCCGGGATTGTCCGTGGAAGTGATGACGCGAAACGGAAAAGTCAACGGGGTTATTGGAAAACGTGCCCCGCATGGCAAAGATGACGAGGACGAAAAGAAAAAAGCGGAAATTGCCGACCTCTGGGTGGATATCGGTGCTGCGGACAGGGAGGAAGCGGAAAAGACGGTCAGCATTGGAGATCCGATTGTGAGCTGTAAAGGCCCCCAAAATTTGCTGGGCGACCGGATGGCGTCTCCGGCCGTTGACGACAGGGTAGGAGTATTCATTTGCTCAGAAACGTTGCGGTTACTCCGGGAGCGAGAAATAAGCGCGGGAGTTTGGGTGGTATCGACTGTCCAGGAAGAAATCGGTTCGCGCGGCGCAAGAACCAGTTGTTTCGGAATTGCTCCTCAGGTTGCGATTGCTCTCGACGTGACCCATGCCAGTGATTATCCTACCAGCGAGAAGAAGTATGTGGGAGATGTAAAACTCGGCAGCGGACCCGTTCTGTGTCGCGGGGCCAACGTAAACCCGAAAGTGGATGAGCTGCTACGCGAAGCTGCCCGTCGTGCTGAAGTTCAGGTGCAGATAAGACCCGTGCCAAAAGTCACAATGACCGATGCAAACCCCATTCAGATGTCCAGAGCGGGTGTCGCGACAGGTATGATCGGCATCCCGGTACGCTACATGCACAGCCCGGTGGAAACATTCTCGTTATCGGACGTAGAAAACGCCGCAAGACTGCTTGCCGAATTCATTTTTTCACTGGATGCGGACGAAGATTTTGTGCCGTGAATGCATTTGATCTGCGGGAATAGGAAAAGGGCGGGCAAAAAGCTTATACTATCCGCGCAGGTGCGACCGCCGTTATGGAAAGAATCGCGGAAAAGACCGAAATCGAAAGGAATATGAGATGTCTCACGATGGATTGAACATACTGCTCATCACATCGGAAGATAACGGCCTTCATTTGAGTTGCTATGGTGATCGCGTGGTGCAAACCCCGAATCTGGATCGACTGGCATCGGAGGGCGCCGCTTTCGAAGAAGCCTACATTACCCAGGCAGTGTGCAGCCCATCGCGTGCCAGCATACTCACGGGCCTCTATCCCCACCAGAACGGGCAGATTGGGCTCGCAACTCATCGGTTCACCATGCACGAATCCTTCCAGACCATTCCCAGCATGCTGAAGGGCGCCGGTTATCGGACCGGTTTGATAGGAAAACTGCACGTGCTGCCGGAATCGGCGTTCCCGTTCGACATGTGGTGGCGTGACCCGGAACGGATCAGTTTCCAGCACCGTGACGTGAAAACAACGGCGGAAGTGGCGGGACGTTTCATGAGTGAAAGCAACGATCCGTTCTTTCTCATGGTCAATTATGCTGACGCCCATCTGCCCTGGCTTCGGCAGGAATTCGGGATACCGGACAAACCTTTTGAAGCCGACGATGTTCAGGTCCCGCCCGGAGTCGGCGTGGATACACCACGGCTCCGAGGGCGAGCAGCGGACTACTACAATTGTATGAGCCGCCTGGATACCGGTTTCGGCATGCTTATGGAAGAGCTGGAACGGTCCGGTCACCTGGAGGATACCCTCATCATCTATCTGGCCGATCACGGTCCACAATTCTCAAGGGGTAAGGCTGCAGCATACGAGCTTGCCGTCAAGGTGCCGTTCATCGTCCGCTGGCCCGACGTTCCCGGTCAGGGGAGGCTCCCAGAGCGCCTGGTTTCCTCCATTGATATTATGCCGACCATCCTGGAAGCAGCCGGGCTGGAAGCCGATGAAAAGTTGCCGGGCCTATCCCTGATGCCACTTGTGTTCGGGCAGGAGACAGAATGGCGGTCTCATCTTTTCTGCGAGTGGAATACGAGTCACCCTTATCCGTTGCCATCGCTCTTGTATCCGCAACGAACGGTTCGTGACGGACGCTACAAGTTGATCCGCACCTTGCTGACAGATCAGGATAATCCTGTGGAAAGATACTACACGCAGCAGGCGCTGGTGGATACCGGTGCTTCTCAGTCGGAGATTGACGGCGCGGCTGAAGACGTTCGCCGTGCCTATGCGTCGTGGCGCCGACCCAAGCCCATCGAACTCTACGATCTACAAGAAGACCCCCACGAATTCCGTGACCTGTCTGACAGCGCGCAGCACGCCGAAATTAAACAAAAACTTTCGGGCGTCCTCGCCGATTGGTGTCGAGAAACCGGGGACCCGCTCACCGATTCTGAAAAACTGGCTCGTCTGGTGGAAGAAGATAGAGCGGTGCAAAAGATGGAAGGTGAACACAGGAAGCCGGAGTTCCGCTGGGAGTACGTTGACTATCTTTATGGATGATCTTTCTGATTTTGTTCGTAGCGGGTTTGGGCGAAAAGGTCTTGTTTTTTTGCATTTGTGCAATACGCTGTAGATGATTCAAAGCCCCGAGATAGTTCTGAGGAGACTGATGTTGCGCGCGCGATCGGCAAAAAAAATGTCGGGTTTTACTTTAATCGAGCTGCTTGTGGTCATCGCAATTATCGCGATTCTGGCGGCGATGTTGATGCCCGCTTTGGAGAAAGCCCGGGATGCGGCAAGAACAGTCTCCTGCATAAACAATCTGAAGCAGATCACGCTGGGAACCTACTTCATTGGAGAAGATGCAGAATCGTTCTGGGCTTTTGCCGGGGGAGCGAAGGCGACGGAGGTCGCTCAGCAATATTTTTCAGTGAAAAAGCGGTAGCACAACTGATTTTCGGATATTAAACCGCACAGTCGCCTTATCTGTAGGAGGCATGTCGTGCCGAAAAATGAGGACACAGAAGCGATGTTCGTTGGGGATCGCACGCAGCTGATGCTCGATGATCGGCTCATTGCGCAAGGCCGGGGGATACGGCGTCGGTTCCATCGCCCGCAGAGAGTCGGGGGAGCGTTGATCCGCCCGGATGCCCGATGGGAACAGGATAAATCCATAGGACTCTACGGATCCGTTATGCGAGAAGAGGGGCTTTTTCGCGCCTGGTATTTTCTGAGTTCCGAGAACACTCGCTCCGTTTGTTATGCCGAATCAGAGGATGGTGTGCGATGGTCGAAACCACGTCTTGGACTGCATGAACTCGACGGATCGCGAGAGAACAACGTCGTTATTTCAGGACCCGATGGCGGCGGGTCAGTATGGAAGGACCCTCGATCCGCGAAAGGGGAACGTTATCAGACGCAGCAGAAGGCCTACCCCGGTTACCCGGATAACCCTCAGCCGTCGCAATTCCGACGTTACGTTTCGCCCGATGGACTCCACTGGCAACGCGCTCCAATTGAGCTCGAAGGACCCTGGGATACGCAGAGCGTCGTGTTTTGGGACGAACGTATTGAACGCTACGTCATGTACACCCGAGAGTGGTTCCGATTCGACGATAAACACCGAAATTACCGGGCGGTCCGTCGTCTGGAATCCGACGATCTGGTGCACTGGGACAATCAATCTGTGGTGATGGAGGCCGATGAGACGGATCTGAATCTTGCGGAGACGCCGACAGGCCAGCCACCGGTCGATTACTATGGGGCCGCGGTGTTTCGGTATCCCGACGCCGGGGATCTCTACATTATGCTGCCGCAAGCGTTCTGGCACTGGGGGCGTCCCAATGAAAAAATTATCAATGAAGAGGGCAGGGAAGAACTGGCACCGGGTACCATCGACGCGCGACTGGCCTGGAGCCATGACGGCATACATTTCAGACGACCGGAAGCCCGCGGTGCTTTCTTGCCGACGGGGCCGGATGGACGTTTTGACTCACGCCTGGTATGGATTATGCCCGATCCGATAGCTGTCGGCGAACAGCTCTGGTTTTACTACGCGGGCCGCAACTGGGACCATCATGGTCGCCTCGATCCGGTTGCCGACCGGCGCTTGAGCGGCATAGGGCGTGCAGTTCTGCGGAAGGATGGTTTTGCAAGCGTCGATGCGGGCCACGCGACGGGAGATTTCACGACGCCTCCGCTGGAGTTCTCCGGGGCGCAACTTGTCATTAATGCCGAGATCGGCGGCGGGGGATTCGTTCGGGTCGAGATTCAGGACGAATCAGGCCAACCGCTGGAAGATTATGGGGCTGACGATACGCTCCCCACAACCGGCAATTCGACTCAACTGACAGTGTGCTGGCGGGAGGGCCCGGACATATCACAACTTGCAGGGCAGAAAGTGCGGGTCAGGTTTTTGCTGCGCGATTGCCGCCTGTACTCGTTTCAGTTTGAAACTTAGAGGCCTGTGACAATCTTTGTTGGGGGTTGTGATAAAAACGGCGAGATTGCTTGGGCGCGCCGTACGGCGGCCTCGCAATGAACATATAGTCGTTCAAAGTGTCGTTGTGAGGAGCCGAAGGCCCCGGGGTAATCTCATTGTTTCGTAGCGTCATGACCCCGCGTTACCGCGAAAATCAAAAGCCATGGACTACTGGCCAAACGGTACCAGGTTTCAATCTGGTGTTTGTTGCAGCAAGACTGGAGAAACGTAAAAATGGTTCAAAAGAATTTGGGTGTGGGAGCGAGACGATGAGCACCGTGGTTACCTGCAAACGGCCCGGTTTCACTTTAATAGAACTGCTTGTCGTCATTGCGATTATCGCGATTCTGGCGGCGATGTTGATGCCGGCGCTGGAACGGGCGCGGGAGGCGGCCCGGCGCGTCTCGTGCGCCAACAATATGCGTCAGCAAGCAATAATAATGCAGATGTATGCAAACGATTTTGATGGACAGGTGTTTTCTATCGTTACCGTGCTCGATTATTTGGGCTGGGGAGAAAGGGGTAGTTATTTTATGAATTTTTTGCTGAACACTTATGACCCGGCCAATGTTAAGGGAACGTGGATTTGCCCCTCGGCCAGAGGAGAACGGGACCCGGACAATTACCCGTACTGGCTCCATGTCGTCAATGGCGATTGCTGCGGCATTGACGATGGATACAGTTACGGAGTGGCCATGGGAACAAGCCATACGTGGTACGACCGTGATGATGTGGACGCCACCGTGGCGACAAGTAACCCGACGCCATCAGGCTGTTTTCGACTCTCTCATTTCCAGAAACCCAGCATGTCCGTTATGTTCGGTGATACTCGGAAGGACGGGGTAGGTTGCCATACCGCCTGGATTTATAAAAGTCTTACGGCCCATGGCGGCGATTACCGCCCCAGCACACGCCACGGAAACAGATCGAGTTCAAAGGTGGACCAATACGGCCGATATTTCGAATACTCGGGCGTCGGCAACTATAACTTCTTCGACGGTCATACCCAGAGCTTAACACCGGTTGAAATTGTCTTTGGTGATGAAGGGCCTGCGATTCGCTGGCAGCCCGATTGAAACTCCAATAGGAACTGGCCCGTGTGTTGAGTTTCGTCCGAAAATATACCTTGGGATTGGAGATAATGATGCGATTTTTAGTCGGAGCTGTGCTGCTGGCTTCTTTATGCGCGAGTGCGTTTGCTGATCCTGTCCCAATCCAGAAAGCCATGCCCTCATACATGGAAGGGGATCTGGGGTTGGCCGTTATCCCAACTCCGCAGGAAGCCGAATATGGACAAAAGCTTTTTCCGGTAGGGGACAAGGTAGAAATCCAAATGCCGCCGGGCGATTATGGTGCGCCGCGGACGGTTGTCGAACAACTTAACCAAATACTTGACGGATCCGGGCACAAAGGCAAGACACGCGTTATCGTCGGGGGTCCTTCACGAAATCGGGCAGCAGCGGAGTTGCTGAGGGCGACCGGGCTTAAAATGCCGGGAAGCCAAAACGAGGATACATACGTTCTTGAGATCGGGGAAGGTTCCGACGGACAACTCTCAATCGTGCTGGCTGGTTCCACACCGGCAGGGGATTTTTGGGCCTGCCAGACTCTGCGGCAACTGACCTGCAAGGTAGATGGTGTGGTTTATGTGCGCGGCGCAAAAATCCGCGACTGGCCGGATTTCCCATACCGGGGTAACAAACGACCCAAACGATGGGAATATCGTTTCAAAGCGAACTATGCCTGGGGATATCCCGGGGACAAACCGGAACTTGCAGAAGTGTTCCGGAGACATGGAGCCTGGATCCAGCACATCGCAAAACTGGATACGAGCAAGGCGCGGATTGACGAATTGTGTGCTGATGCGCGTAAGCGTTATGAAAAGGGGTGTCGTGAATTTGTGTTGAAATATGACGATACGGGACAGGGTATGACACGGGAAACGGCCGCCCGTTTCAAGGGGAACTACTACGAAGCGCAGGTTTGTTTCCTGAGCACCATGTATGAGCGGATCAAAAAATGGGACGCTCAAAATACAGTATTTTTCATGCCCCAGCAATACTGGGCAAATGCGC
>JAGXLK010000096.1 GCA_018334735.1 Planctomycetota bacterium
CTGTCGGCCAGTTCTTTGGTTTTGTCCGTCCCGTACGACCGCCGGAAATGGCGCAGGGATTCAGCGGCCTCTTTAAGACGCTGGTTTCGAAGCGCATCCTCGAACAGATAGCGGTCGGCCGCCCCCACCGCATCGCATCCTGACCAACGCTCGCGCAATGTCGACAGTTCATTCAGTGCCCCTTTGTCACCGAGCACCGAATGGCGCAGCAGCAATGCGTAGAGCTCGCATCGACAGGCCCGGTCAGCCAGTTGCTTCTTTTTCGGCTCTGTCAGATTGCTATCTGACTCTGTTCTTTTCTTCAGTCTCGTGCTCAGGGCCTGCAATCGCCGCGCCAGTTTGGCCGCCTGCTCTCTGTCTGATGGCGCGGTTCGGCGGGCAAGTTTGTACTCCTGCTCCAGCGCCAGAAAGTCCGCCATCAAACCGGTGTATTTTTGCGACTTGATCTGTCCGTAACTCTCCACCGCGCGCCGGGCCCATCTCTTGAACTGCTGATCCGAGTCGGCCTCGCGGGCAAGCGCCGCGCACCGGGCCCCGATCGCAAGCTGCCACCGGTCGGCATCATTGTCTTCGTCCCAATTGGTAGCCAGCACCGACAGCGCATCCACAAAAGCCTTCCGATATTTCCGGACGGATGTATTGCCTCCCGCCAGCGCCGATTCCAGCATTCGATCGCATATTCTCGCGCGTTCCAATGCGGCTGCTTTCGCCAGGGAGTGTGAAGGATAGTTCCTGGAGAGTTTTTCGTAAGCTTCGGTTGCTTGAAGGCGCTTCCCCTGTTTCGCTTTCGCACGCCCGATTATCCAGAGCGTCTCCGGGACAATCGGATTACGTCCGTCTCTGTCCTGTTTCTTCGCCCGTTCTGCCAGGTCGATGGCTTTTTGCAGATCTCGGCGCAAATCGTGCCGCTGCTTGCTATCAGGCCTGGAAGTTCCGCCGGAATCTCCCCGAGAAAGTCGGTGGGCCGCCAGGAGAACAAGAACCGAAGGGGGAGCGTTATTTATCTGCTTCTGCGACCAACGCCTGAGAAACAGCTTCGCCACCAGCGCCCGCGACGAGGGAGACCTGTGCCGGCTGAGGAAATCTCGGAGCGCCTCGTCCAGCCTGTTCCGCACCCGTTCGGCATCCGCGTCTTCACGCTTAATTTCCCGGCTGTAGAAACGTTCGTGGAACATCATAGCCCGCACGTCGATCAGAGTTTTCGGATCCGGTTTCGGGGACAGAGCCTGATATTTGGCCACGGCCTCGACTGCCTGGCGGAACGCCGCCGGCGTGCCGGGAGAGTCAGCGTCGGCCCAGGCCGAATCGGACCCCGCAAAATCAATTCTGGCACGAGCCAGCTCGAAAAACACCTTTTCCCGTAAATCAGCACTGGAAGGCTGTCCCGCCAGCTGCGACAGCAGTCGGACAGCCTTTTTGTGCTTTCCTTTTTCTCGCAGGCAGGAGCCTTTCAGCAGTTGCAGTCGTTGCCGGGGAGAACCAGCCGAAAAAGCTGAAACCATCTTTTCAACGTCGGCGATCGTCTTTTCCAGAAGGCGTATCCGCTCCGATCCTTCCGCAGTTGCCCGCGCCTTCCAGTAGCGGGTAAACGCCCTTTGCCAGCGCAATTGCCAGCCGAGACGCTCCAGTCTCGGGGCAAGGTTAACTTCACGCGCCGAATCATCTTCGGCCCATTTCTGGCGACGCTTCAAATCGGTCTGGATTTCTTCCAGTTCCTTGAGGGACTCCGACAGCAACAGGCAGAGTTTTTGTCGCTGCTCAGAGGTTGAAAGCGATAGTTTCATGCGGGCGATCACAGGGCGTCCCCGTCGCATACCAAGTATATCTGCCATCCTGAGGCGCACGCTGAACCAGTCCACAATCGCCTCTTCCCGCGCGGCCTGTCCCGGGCGAGGCGAGTGCACTTTTTCTTTTATGGATGCGGCGCTTTTGCGCGCACGTTCGACAGCTTCCCGCAATAGTTTCTCGCGCCGTTTACCTTCGGCCTCATCGCTTTCAGCGAGGAGTCTCTCTATGGCTGCTTCACCCGGGAAATTTTGCTCTTCGGCCCGACTCACCGGACCGCAAAGAAAAACGGGCAGGAGCACGGCCACCAGCACCACAAATTTTCGCCCGAGCCCTCCATTCATTCGTTCGCCTCCGGAGGCGCAAAGGTTACCGCTTCGAATCCCGCCACGGAGGCGGCGTTGAACACTTCAATCACGTAAGCCCACCGGACGTCCCGATCCGCGTGGATAATGACAGGCACGTCGGGATCGTCTATTCTCCGGGCGCGGCCGACGAGGGCGCCTTTCACTTCGCTCACATCGGCGGTCAGTTGTCCGTCGTCTATCCGGTACCGCACATCTCTGTTGAACTCGCCGGCGGGGGTCAGGGAGATATGGATCGGCAGCAGTATGCTCTGCTTTCCGCCCGAGGACGGGACGGGCGTCATGAGCTGTTTCTCGGGTTTCTGGAAGGTGCTCGTCAGCAAGAAATACAGCAGAAGCAGAAAAGTGACATCGATGAGCGGGGTGAGCGGCAGCGAGGCGCGCCAGCGTTCCCGCAGGGAGGGCAAAGAATCTCGCAGGTTGGGGGCGCGTTCCTCTACGCTTTCTTCAGTCGTCATTCTTGCGGTCTCCCGGGTTCTGGCCGCTGGAGTTTTTTTCGCCCCTGGTCGTCAGGCTCATTATCTCGATCCCCGCATTCGACGCGGCCTGCATAACGGGCTGGACATCCCCGTAACGAATGTCCCTGTCGGCCCGGATCTCCACCCAGAAATCCGAAACACCCCGGCTGTCCGCCTGCGCTCTGCGACTTTCCAGCAGGCCGACAAGCGTGGCAATTGCATCGGGGCGGCCGACCTCCACTCTATCAACGCCGATCTGATACCGGTCAGCCAGACTTGAAAGAGCCGGATCCCGCCCCTCCATCCGGTTTCCGTATTGATTAAGCACGTTCACCGTGACGTGGTTGAGTCGTTTCTGGTCCTCGGGCAGCTGCGAGGATACATTTTCCTGGGGGGCAGGCAGCAGCAAATCGGGGAGTTCCCTTCCGGCGAGTTGGGTCGCCAGAAGAAAAAAGATGATCAACAGAAACGTGCAGTCAATCAAGGGCGTCAGCGGCAGGTTCAGATTTCTTCTGGTATCTTTTTTATACATTAATTTTTCCTGCTTGCAGTATTGCTCGCCCAAAAAAAGAGACGGAATTTGGATGCATCACGCAGCACCTCGCTCGGATTTCTGGGTCTCGGCAATCAACTCATCAACCGACAGAATCGCGTCGTTCGTAATATCCTCGATACGGTTGCGCAGGGCGGCATAGACACAAAGGGACGGAATCGCGACCACCAGACCGAGCATGGTGGTCACCAGCGCCACGCCGATATCACCGGCCAGCAGTCGGGGATCCGGCGACCCGGAATCGACAATTTGAAAAAACGCTCCGATCATACCCCAGACCGTCCCCAGAAGTCCCAGCATCGGCGCGACGTTGCCGATGACGTTCAGCCATTCGATCGAGCGCATCAGCCCCGATACCCTGTGTTCGGCGGTATCCATCAGTTTTTTCTCCATATCGCGACGGCCACCTCCCGCGCGGCGGAACGTGTTGCGAACAAGATGACTGAAGAAATCCCCGTTATCGGCCACCTTTTTGATCGCCCGCGAATACTCTTTGCGCGAAAAAAGGGATTTCACCCGGCGGTAGACGTCCTCCGGGAACAGATTCTTGCGTCTGAGACGCAAGAACGATCGCACCATAATTCCCATGGAGATAACGCTCAGTATCCAGATCAGGATGCCTATGGGGCCCCCCTTCACGAATAGAAGATCAAGATAATACATGTTCTACGTCCTTTCTTTGAACTTCTGGCAAAACACACTTCACTTCACGCAGTTTCCTCACCGTCGATCACGCTCCACCCTCACAAATTTCCCTCCGGTCTCCCGAGCGATACGGTGAAGTATCCCGGCCGCCGCACTGCGGTTACCGTAAAGGTAGGTGTTGATCCGAACGGTCTCACGACTGTTGAGTTTTCTGATCGTCCGCATGACCCGAGCATCATCTGGAAACGCCCCGTCGGTGAGCAAACAGATCAATTTGGACCTTCCTCCGCCCCGGCGCAGGACGCCGAACGCACGCGCAATGGCCGCTATCGGTTCGGTGCGGCCCGACGGCTCAACCCGCGAGAGAAACTTCGCGGCCGCGGTCTTCGTCTGACGCGTGACCCCCGCCAGGCCGCGTCCCGGACCTGCCAGCGGGCGACCACCGGCAAATAAAATGATGTAAAACCTCTGCTCCTCACCGAGTCGCCCGATCGAGCGGAGCATCTCCTCCTGGATTTTCCCGAAAGAACCTTTGAGCGATGAGGAAAAATCGATCAGGTAAACAACATCATCCGCGCGGGATTTTGCCCCGAAAAAAGTCGCGCTGCGGGGCACCGGGGCGCTATCTTGAACCGGCAGATCGGAAGGGGATGACCTTGTCTCCTCCAACTTTTTCCATACCTCATCTTTCTCGTCGCGCGAGGATTCGGGGTCGGTTTCCGCTCCGTCGGCCCAACGCGGCTTTATCCCTTCGCTATCCGGCACCGATTCGTCCTCCGCCGAAGTATTCTTGCTGATTATCTTTGTACGCATCGGTCTCGGTTTGATCTTGGGCGGAATGGGCGGAGCTGAACGGCTGGAGTATTTTGCCACCGTATCGTCACGGGATTTGCGTGGGGCTGGCCGGAACAGAGCCGTTGCCAGCAGCAGGGCCAGTCCGACGTGCAAGGCCACACTCAGCCCCCACGGCATATACCGTTCCCACCAGTTCATTGATGTCTCTGTATCTTTGACCATTTATCTCGGATTCCTGCTATTCGATGATTCTGACCCATCTGGATTTTCCCGCATCCAAAATCGCGCCCTGGGGTTCCTGAGCCCTGAAAGGGCAACACATAATAGCCCGGGGTGCAGAGGGCTGAAGACCCTCGGAGCCCTGGGTTGACGGTGCAGAGGAAAATATAGTGGGCTGAAGGCCCACCATAAATTTGTTCCCCAAAACACCTTGTCAGAAGCAGACTGAACTTCAGCCGGAGGCCGGGGTTCAGAACGCGGCTCAATTCCCCGGAGGTTACAGGCGCATTTGCATTTTCCGGCAATTGTCCGCCTCAAGTCCAGTTTCGCCCGCCGATGGCGGGCTCTGCTGAACTCGAGTCTCCGTTTCCCGGCGAGCGGACTGGACTTCAGCGCCGCTCTTGCGGGGCTGGAGTTCAGAACGCGGCCCAATGTGGCGAATCGACTATTCCCCGGGCACAGGATCGGGGAGATCTTTGATTTCTGGCACTCCTTGAACAACGTACACAAGCCCGCTCAGCGGCGCCATCGTTCCACTACCAGTCCAGACTCTCCCATCGCTCCCGCTCCAGGCGTCTGATGGCCGTATCGGCCGCCGGGACAAGATCGTGGCTCTCGTAAACCTCCATCACGGCTTTCACAGTATCGTCGTAGGGGTTCTGGCAGGACTTTCCGCTGGTGGACAGGAAACGCGCGAAAGATTTCTCCGTCTCCCTCGCCTCCGGATGCACGTACAGGTAAAATCGTTGGGAAAGTGGGTAGGCGCCCGTTTGTATGTTCCGGGGCGTTGGACCGAGGGCCTTCCTTTTCTTTCCCTCACCGACCCGGATATCGAGCACTTTCACAGTCCGCCCTTCCTTCGGGACTTTTTTAAGGTCCACAAATCCGATCGCACGGGCGTTCATGCTCACCGCCGCAATCGCCCGCGCGCTGTCGCGCTTGAGTTGCCGGCAGCGCAGCTCCCGCCGCGACACGCACTGCTGGTAGAAAAGCTCCGCCGCCCGGTTCCGTGCCGGCAGGCCGGCGGTCCGTATGGGGACCCCTTCCGCGCCTCGGGGGGATGAGAGGCCCGTCCGGCCGAGCTCGCTCCAATCGCGCCTCTTGCCGCTGAAGATGGCTTTGATCTGATCCACGCTCAGCGCATCTATTTTATTGGCCCGGTTCACGATTATGGCGACGGCCCGGCCGGCCAGAAGATGTTCGGTGGGTTGTAATTTTTCCCAACCTTCCTGGTGTTCTTTGAGCCTCTCCGCACTCAGTTTGTGATCGGTCAGCAGGAGGCTGGGGGACGGATCGACGCCGTCCGATGAGTCCTTCAGAAAAGCTCCCGCGGCCAGCCGCTCCCGGCTGTAGGGCCGGCTCCGGAGCTGGACGGCCTCCCTGGCCCGCACGTATTCGGTGGTCAGATCCCGCACCACCGCCCGGTCGAGTCCCAGGGTCAGGACCGGCAGTCGTTTCCCCCGGCCGCGTCTTACGTCCCGAAGACGCCGTTTCTGTCTGTAGAGATGCTCCTGGTATGGGGTGACCAGCCCTTCTTTGGCGGCGATCTCCGAGGCTTTTTTGCCGACGGCGAACTCGCAGAACTCCCTGGCGGGCGGCGACGCCCCGGGCCAGAGATACAACGCGATGTATTCGCTCAAGGGATAATCTTTTTGGATAATCGGCTCCAGGCCGGGAGCAATCGCCTTCCCCTCTTCGGTCTTCGCGATAGCCAGGGGTTTAACACCGGGCAGGCGCCGGCCTTCCCACAGGACAGTTCCGATAGCATTGGGCTCGCGGGCAATCTTGCCGACAATCGCCCCGCGGCTTCGCTGGACCTTCATATCGTCGCGGTAGACGTAGAAAGTGCCCGAGTAGTCGCCGCCGACCAGCATGCAGTTTCGGCGGATGATATGGCTGCTGATGGAGCGCCATTTTGGTTCCCCGTAGCAGTCCATCCGCCGGAGACCTTCTTTTTTCTCAGCGATTGTGGCGGTGCGGAGTGTATTTCGCACTTCCTCGGTACTCATCCGGGAGAGCGGGTTATTTTTGTCGACAATCACCGCGGCGCGTGCCTGAGCGACGGTGAACCGCTCGCAGGTAATCGGCTCGCCCCCGTCCTCCGTCCCGCATTCAACATCGGTCAGCGCGTAGTGCAGGAGGATATCGGCGTCTTCGCGGGTGAATCTCTCGACCGGTTTGCTGTCGCTCCATTTCCGCAGCGCAAACCTCTGGCGGGACAGACCTTCCTGCCGGCAAAAGGCATCGAGCATCTTACTTAAAATCGGAACCCCCCACCTGTGCCCTCCGGCGATCCGGACGGCCGGGCGGCCTCGTGCGGCCGCGCCGCGAGTCGCGGTGAGAAGGACCGAAAACACAACAATAGTGATCCAGACATATTTGCAAAAACGCATCGTCATTTTCTCTTCCCTCTCACACATCAATTACATGGCACGAGTTTGCGGAACGACCTTTGTTCATCTTTCTTCATTTGTTTTCTTCATCTTGCAAAGAAACTCTGACGATCGTTGTGCGATCGGCTATACTGATTCGGTATTCGCCGTTTTGTATTCTTCCATTTTTAAATAT
>JAGXLK010000097.1 GCA_018334735.1 Planctomycetota bacterium
GGGAGGATTGCTTACGATCAACACTCAGGACTTGACTATTCTCTGACCATGCACGGGCGAGCAGGGAGTGGATCAGCCTCCGGTTACGCTGAGAATCCACAACAGATCAAGGCCGAACACCTTGCGGAAACGGCGGCTGAGACGGCTCTGGCAGCACAATCGCCCGAGCCACTTGCACCGGGCGATTACGATGTTGTGTTTGAACCACGCGCAACGGTCGATCTGTTGATGTTTCTTGTCGGCAACCTCAGCGCGCGAGAAGCGGACGAGGGGACGAGTGCGTTCACGGGCAAAAGAGGAGAAAAACTCTTCGCGAACAATATCGACATTCTGACAGATCCCTCGGATCCGGAGGTGCCGCCGCGCCCATTTGATGCGCATGGCCTGCCCGCCCGCAAACAATACTGGATCCACGAGGGCGCCCTCGAACGTCTGCGCTACAGCCGTTACTGGGCTCATAAAAAAGGGGAAGAACCCGATCCGGCAATCTCCCAGATTCTGATGGAGGGGGGAGATAATACGACGGAGGAACTGATCTCCGAATGCGGGCAGGGATTGTTGGTTAAAAGACTCTGGTATCTGAGATACGTCGATCGCAAAGACCTGCTGGTAACGGGGCTGACGCGTGATGGTCTTTTTCGGATTGCGGACGGTCGAGTTTCAGGACCGGTTCAGAACCTCCGTTTCCACGAATCGCCGATTGTATTTCTTCGCAACGCCGAAGCTTTGGGGGCGCCAGGGCGAGTTAACAGCTGGGCAAAAGTCCCCGCCGTTCTGAGCCGCAATTTCACGTTCAGCTCCGGTACGGAATCGGTTTGACAGGAGGTTTCAAATAGGGGGCAGCTGTGAGCCGTTCGCGTTGGTCAGAAACATTGGCGCAGTCGGGACAGAGCAACAGCCAGGAAAAGTTTTTAGCACAATGACGGTGTTGTTGCTCTCGTATCCCGTCCCCGTTTGCCGGGGAGACATGAGCGGACTGGACTTCAGCCGGAGGCTGGAGTTCAGAACGCGGACCAATTTGATGCAATGACAAGGACGCAGGCAAGATGCGTGCGCTACTCTAACGCCATCCCCATGCAGTGCCCGGCTGCGAGGTCCTGCCGTCTTCTGTATGACAGGCATGCTCCCGTATGCCTTTTTAGCGGGCGTCACATTCACCCATTCAGGTCTACATGTGATTGCGAGGCGTTCCGCGTAGCGGGACGCCGCGGCAATCTCGCTGTTGGGCTGAAAAAACGACGAGCCTCCTCCGCGCGAGGCTACGGAGCCCAGCAGGATTGCTTCGCCCATCTTACGATGGATTCGCAATGACTCATGAAGCGGTATTTCCGGGCTAAATACGTAACATCTGCCTGACAGCGGTTTGGCTGCGAGGAGAGAAGTTTTTCTGCTGGTGGGTCTTTCTCCCCCCGCACTTCTGCAAGATTTGCCCGCCTCAAGTCCAGTTTCGCCCGCCGTTGGCGGGCTCAGCTGAACTCGAGTCTCAATTTCCCTGGCCGTGTGGGCTCAGTTGTCGAGCGCATAGCGCACGAGAATCTGCATTTTTACCTTCTGGCCTCCGTAAACTCCCGGTGAGTCGTAACCGGGCCCATCGTTTTCGAAACGGCTATATCCATACGGGCCGGAGGGGTAGTAGGGGATTGCGCTATTTCGTATGTCGTTGTACGTGTCCACCCAGCGTTTCATTTCTTCGGTGCCGAGCCACTTTGCGCTGGCATCGATCATAACCCCGTTCCAGTAATAATTATTGTTCCAATCAAGCCACTTGCGGCTTGTGTATTGACCCATTGGGCGGTTGGTATCCGGGCAATAAACAGCATCGGGGGCGCCCAGGTAGTCTCTTGCCAGCAACCCGTTTGCAGTGAGTCGCCAGGCCGTAATCCCTCCGGTGGAAACTGCGAAATAGCGATTGCGGGCGTGGCAGGGGGCCGTGCCGCCCGAAGCTCCGCTTTGGGTGGGAAAGAAATACTTTGAGATTTTTTTGGAAGGGTTTTCGCTTGTTGTCGACGGGCCGCAGTTTCCTCCCCCGCACCAATTCGCATGCCAATCAATGCCGCGCGGGACTCGTCCTCCATGATCCTGGCCAAACATCTGCGATCCTATCCCCCATTGTTTCAGGTTGTGCAGACAGACGGCGCGTTTGGCGGTCCAGCGTGCTCGTTCCAGGGCCGGCATGAGCATGGCGGCGAGGATTGCGAGGATGGCGATCACCACGAGCAGTTCGATGAGAGTGCAGTTGCCGGAGTTGCTGGTCGTTCAGTTTGTCGGCTTTCAGTTCCGGGTGCCAGCCTGCCTGAAAAAGGATTTCATCAGCGTATACGTTTCCGATTCCCGCGATAACGGATTGGTTCATTAGCACGCTTTTGAGCCGTCCCTTTCGTTGACTCAGCGTATCGACAAATGCCGGTTTGCCGATTTATCAGAAGAAAATTGATGGGAACTGGTGTTGCATCGCAGGAACAATCGTTTATTAACATCCTTTGGCGTTTAAATCAAGAACGCCTCTTCGCGATTGAGAAGTTGCGTGTCAGCCTTTAGGATAAACGTGTTGGGGCGGGGTGTCCGCCTCACTCCTCTGCATCACAGAAGGAGCCCACAATGGCGCAAGCGCAAGATGGCGATACGGTAAAGGTTCATTATCGAGGCACGCTGGATAATGGGCAGGCATTCGATGATTCTCATCAGGGTGATCCCTTTGAGTTCACCATTGGCAACGAGGAAGTAATCCCGGGATTTGAAGAGGCTGTGCGTGGCATGAGTCCAGAAGAAGAGAAGACTATTACCATTGAAGCTGCTGAAGCTTATGGTCCACGACGAGATGACCTGGTAATGGAAGTGGATAGGAGCAATTTTCAGGAAGATGCTGATTTCGAGGTAGGCCACCGTGTTCAGATTCAACCAGAAGAAGGTCAGCAGTTCGTTGCCATGATTACGAATTTGTCGGAAGACAGCGTGACTCTCGATGCCAATCATCCGCTGGCGGGACAGGATTTGACATTTGAAGTTGAACTGTTGGAGATTGCGTAGCCCCAGGATTTTCTCCTGTGCGTACCCGAAAATGTGAGGAAACACCGCACGTTTGTCTACGAAGAGAGCCATTCCAGCCGGTGAATGATCTCCGCTGGAAAACCCGGGACTTTGTTTGCTAAGTTGTCCCGGAGCCCCTATCCTTATAGCAGAGTGTTGATTTTTGACGGATTCCTGCGGGATCCGACGTTCAATGGCATTGTCGCGTTCCGTGGTAAGATAGCATGGAGGCAGTTATGCCTGAAGGTACAGTGAAGTGGTTCGATGCGAACAAGGGTTTTGGTTTTATCGAGCTCGAAGGCTCGGAAGACGATGCTTTCGTCCATCATAGCGACATCGAGATGGAAGGGTTCGCGACTCTTGAAGAGGGACAGAAGGTGTCCTATGAAATCAAGGAGAGCGAAAAAGGCCCCCGGGCCGTTAATGTAAAACCGCTCGACCAGGGCGGTGCGGCCAGCGAGGAAAGTTCAGGGTTCGCCGTCGATTTTTGAGCCCGGATCTATGTTGATGCCCTGACTTCGGGTCGGAAATATTCCGATTGATTTGGGGCAAAATCGGACTTGAGATTCTTGCCCAAATCTGTCGGGGGATGGATAGAGTATGCCGTTGCTTATTGTCGAATCGCCTACGAAAGTAAAGACGCTTGCCAGAATACTGAAGGGGGATTGGGATTTTGCGGTCACCCGGGGGCATCTTTACGATCTTCCCGAGGACGAAATGGGGATCGACGAGGATTATCAGCCGAACTGGAGTCCGTTGAAAGGGGCTTCTGTGGGATCGATCCGCCAGGCAGCAAAGGGACAGAAAGAAATTTATGTGGCTTCCGACCCGGACCGGGAGGGGGAGGCCATAGCCTGGCAAGTAGAAAATCTGGTCCTGAAACGGAAAGATACCCGGCGTGTCCGGCTTGAATCCCTGACCAAAGAAGAAGTCCAGGAACAATTGGCCCAAAAGGGACATACAGATCAAAGTCTCGTGCAGGCTCAATGGGCGCGGCGCGTGCTCGACCGTCTGGCGGGGTACAAAATAAGTCCTTTTCTGATAAAAGCTTTCAAAGGGAAAAGGCTATCGGCCGGGCGGGTGCAAAGCGCGGTGCTGGCGAAGATCGTCGAGCGCTGGGACGCCGTCGAAGATTTTGAACCGGAAGCATTTTTTAACCTCCAGGTGCAGCTGCAGCCTAAAAAGGGCACATTGGAGGAACCACTGCTGGTAAAGCTCGTCAGGATAGATGGTGATACGATCGGAACGGGGGACGAGGATAAGTTATTGAAGGACCGTGAGCTGGCCGACTCGCTCCTTGAAGCTATTGATAACAATGGGCTTAGTTTGCAAGACCGGGAAAAGAAATTGACACGGTCCAAACCAGGGTTTCCTTTTGATAGTTCCGAGATGTTGCGTCGGGCTTCGAGCTGGTTCGGGTGGCCGGCTAAAAAAACAATGAAAGTTGCCCAGACTTTGTATGAAAAAGGGCTTATTACCTATCATCGCTCCGATTCTACCCGACTGTCGAAGTCCGCATGTAAACAGGCTGCGGTTTTTGTGAAAAAAGAATACGGGGAGGAATTCCATCAATGGCGCGGAGGGGGCGGGGGTGATCAGGAAGGTCACGAAGCAATACGCTCGAAGAGCCCCTTTCTGAAACCCGATGACCTGCACTCTGTCTCACGAGACCAGTTCACCCTTTATTCGGCCATCTGGCAGCGGTACGTCCAATCCCAAATGAAATCGGCTGAGTGGAACACTCTAAAATTCGAATTCAAGATTCCTGATATCGATGGAGATGTTGTTTTCCAATCGACCGAGAAGACGATCAAAGAATGGGGTTTTTTCCGCTGCCAGCGCCCGGGCGAGACACCAATTCCGGAACGTGAACGTTCTGCTGCCGATTTCGAGCAACTAAAAAAAAGCGGGGATTACCGTGTGGTTGAGACGGAACTGGAGGAGTCCAAGACACGAGGTCCTTCGCTTTATACCGAAGGAAGCCTGATCGCTATGATGAAACAGGAGGGAATCGGGCGTCCTTCGACGTATGCTGCGACGATTGAACGGCTCCGCAGCCGCGAATACATAAGAAACGAAGGGAAATACGTCGAGCCTACCTCTCGCGGTCGGGATGTGTGCCGGTTTTTGAAACGATCAGTTCCCGCCATATGTACGGTTGAACTCACTGAATCGATGGAAGGAACGCTGGACAAAATTGCTGCCGGCGAAGAGGACTGGCAGGAATTTGTCCGGGGATTCGATGAGGATCTGGAGTCGTGGTTGGAGAAAGGGAAGGGCGTTGAGCCGGAAGGAACGGCTGAAGGGTTTAAAGAAGAACTGGATTTCGAAGTTTGCCCCCGCTGCGGCAGCAAACTGGTTTTGCGGAAAGGCCGCTATGGAATGTTCGTTCATTGCACAGCAGAAGATTGCGATTTTTCCTCAAACCCGCCGGCCAAAACCTATATCTGCCCCAAATGTGGGCGTCATATGGTGAAGAAGAAGGGCAAAAAATCAACGGTCTATCACTGTATTGCCGCTCCGGAATGTGATGGGAAACGACCGGTGGGTAAACCGAATATGACTTACGAGGAATTTCAGAAGAATGCTCCGAAATGCCCCGAATGCGGGGCGCCCATGGACCGGCGGAAAGGGCGATACGGATATTTCTGGGGATGCACTAAGTATCCGAAGTGCAAAGGGACGGTTTCGATTAGTTGAGTGTCTGTGTGAGGGGAACGGCGACAGAGACTCGATTGGCGCATAAGATCGCACGAAGCAGGAATGCAGAATCTTCCAAAGATTTTGGCCCTCTAGCCAGTTTTTTAGATACCGTAGATATCGAGCGCGTTGGTGTAAAGCAGACGTTCGGCGACATCGGCCGCGTCGTCAATCGTGAGAAAACCTTCATCGACCATCCCGCCCAGAGCGTGAGCGAGGCGGTTTTTAGTCACGAGAAGTTTTCCGTAGATCCATTCGACGATATAGCCATCGCTGAAGAAGGCGTTCCAGGTTGTGTTGGGGAGAATTTCCAGCCGATCGCGGAAGAACTGTGTCATTGTGCTGGGGGTGAACGCATGCCACCATGCGCCGCTGACACTGAGATTGGGATAAAAACGGGCCAGGTTGGCGGCTTCATGGCTCGGGACGGCTGTGCCGAGAAACAGATCGAACCGCGTGTCGGGATGATCATCAAAATGCCGCGTCAGAGACCTCAGAAAATCCGGATTGTAGTAAGTGGCCTGTGCGGCACCGGAATAATCAATTGAGCCGTGGAAGAGCTGTACGACCATGTCATATTCGGCCGCGGCTTCAGCGCTAGCGTCGGCTGAGAAACTCATCAGTTCGTTCAATTTGTCCGGTTGCAGGCGTCTGCCGCTTCGAACGGCTTGAATCGTATTATCGACACTTCGAGGTGCCGGTGGGGTGTAGTCCCAGCTACCGCGGGGCCAGACGTGAAGGGCTTCGCAGTTTTGCTTCTCTCTGAGCCAGCGCACTTTTCGATTAATGGCAACGCGTAGCTCATCGGCAGACTTGGGGATTTCTTCATCTTCGCCAACGATATTGCGGAATCGCTGGACGCTGCAGGCGGCGTAAAGCGGCTCTCCGTAATGGTAAGGGACGTATCGTTCGGTCTCGTCGGGCATCCCGTCTTTCCAGTTCACGAGAACACGCTCGATTTGCGCGCGGTCCAGAACCGTTGCAATCCAATCAGGGTCATTAGCGTTTGCCCGCACTTCATCGTCGATAGCTTCCCAGTTGTCGCGTGTCAGCGTATTGTCTTCAAACCCATAGAGGTCCCGCAGAATGCCCACGAACGCGTAATGATTGGATGTATTACGGATGGCCGGGAAATAGGGCAGGATTTCCTGAATATAATGCGTGGGATTTTCAACGGGGGAATTGTCGGGTTTTTTGCCTGCGGCGCGGACCAATTCCCACTGGAGCCAGTGATATGAGACGATATCGGCCAGGGAGCGGGCCTGTCGCAGCCCGCCACCGCCGAGGTGAGTGTGGACGTCGGAAATTTCCATCTGGTCCAAACGGGTACGTAGAGTTCCGGTGTTTTGGGACATAAGGCGTAACTCCTGAATTCATTTCCCTGTTTCAGGATTCTTCGGAATCTTCCGCACGTTTTTCCTCAAGGATTTCTTCAGCGATGTGGTCGGGCACCCGTTCATAGCGTTCAAATCGCATATCGAAATTCCCCCGTCCGGCGGTGATACTGCGCAGTTCGGTGGCGTAGCCGAACATCTCGGCGAGAGGTGCTATCGCCTGTACAAGTTGTGTATCCGTTCCGCTGCGGGATTCGATGCCGGTGATACGTCCACGACGGGAACAGATACTGCCGGTGACGGCGCCGCTGTGCTCTTCGGGTGTG
>JAGXLK010000098.1 GCA_018334735.1 Planctomycetota bacterium
GCTTTTCAAGGGGCAATACGAGCTACTGGGACTCCTGGGGCGAGGTGGGATGGGAGCGGTGTATAAGGCACGCCAGAACCAACCGAACCGCATAGTGGCCCTCAAAGTGATGCTGGCCGGTCAGTTCGCCTCCGCCAGCCATCGGCGCCGCTTTCAGCGTGAAGCCCAGGCGGTGGCGAAACTCCAGCACCCGGGAATCGCCTCGATTTACGAATACGGCGAGGTGGCGGGCCAGCCCTATTTTACGATGGAATACGTGAAAGGACGGCGCCTCGACTCGTATGTGCAGGAAAATAAGCCTGATACCGAGGAGATATGCGGGCTAATGGCCGAGATCTGCGATGCCGTGGATTACGCTCACAAACGCGGAGTGATACATCGGGATCTTAAACCCGGAAACATTCTGGTGGATGAGCAGCGGCATCCCAGGGTTCTGGATTTCGGGCTGGCGAGGATGGCGGGGGAGGCCGGAGGGATGGAAGGCAGTTTCATGACCGCCACGGGAAATATCCTCGGCACTCCCCATTTCATGAGCCCGGAGCAGACGATGGGAAAAGCGGAGGATATCGATCTGCGCACCGACGTATATTCCCTGGGCGTTATTCTGTATCGTCTGCTGACCGGAGAGCTTCCGCACAAAGTGGCAGATATGCACATGCTGGAGGCGCTTGAACATATCCAGCACGATCCGCCGACTCCGCCGCGAACCCTCAATAAGGAGATTGACCGGGAGCTGGAGTCGATTCTCTACGCGGCCCTCGAAAAAGACAAACAGCAGCGCTACGAGAGCGCCGGTGAGCTGGGCAAAGAACTGGAGCGCTACCTGCGAGGGGAACCCGTGCAGGCGGTGCCGGCGACGACTTTTTATCACCTGCTCAAGGCGTTGCGGCGGCATCGAAGATGGATTGTTCCCACGGCAGGGGTTATGGTGCTGATTGCCGTTCTGACAACGGTTTTTGTCGCGCGGCTGGCTATTGCAAACAAAAAGTTAGAAGAGAAACAAACAGATCTGATTTTAGCTAAAAATAAGCTGCAAGCGGAGAAAAAGAAATTTCAGCAGCTGTTAGGCGAAATGGAGGGCGCCTCAACGCACGTGGAACAATTACTGGCCAGTAAACAGTGGAAGCGTGCTTATGAGGTGGCAACAGTGGTTGCCAGCCTGATGCCTGAAGAAGCCAAAGTTGGAAAATTGCCCGGAAGGGTTCGCACTGAAATGAGCCGAAGACTCCAAGATATCCGTAGCGACGTGTTGTCGTTGAGCGGATCGGGTAAATGGGGGCGCGCTTACGAATTGGCCTGCTTCACCGATGCCATCGTTAAGCGACCGAAAACACAGAATCTCAGACACGCTCTGTTGGCTCGGTGTCGTAGCCAGATGCTGGAGCTCGTGCAAAGAGGCGAGATCGCCAAAGCAGAACAGACCGCAGAGAATATAACCAAACAGCTTCAGAAAGTAGCGGTCGAAACGGAATTTGAGTTTCGCTATCCCGATAAACCAGATATCGAGGATGTTGGATGGTGCCCTGAGACGTTCCTGCAGGGTATCAAGAACTTGTCGAATTCAGAGAAATGGACCGATGCGCTGCAACTTGCGCTGAATGCGAGAAAAATATTCAAGGAGCATAAGAATAAATTCACCACAGTCGTGTGGGAGGCGGCGGAAGTTGACGGGATAAAATACAAAGAGATTATGGAGGGCAATAAGCTGGGTTTCCCGCGCTGGAATAATGCCTTCTCGCTTGCGCCCGACGAACGTCCTGCCTTCACAATCAGAGGAGATAACTCTTTTTATCAGAGCGTTGAGCTTGAGGTGCCGCCCGGAACGTATTTGCTGTTGATCGCGGGAGTTTGCTACGACAAATCGGCCCGGAATATGACTGCCCTGCCGTGGATTGGCCCCGAGAGCAACACCTGGCCCGGAGGCGAGATTCAGATAGCCAGTTGCCAACTCGCCCGCGCTCTACCACCCCGCAAATGGGGCGTTGTATGGCTACTGGCCCGCACAACACAAAAATCCAGCCGGCTGCCCTTCACCATCGAGTTGAACCAAGCCGCTTCCCATTCTCCTGCCGGACAGACCCTCTGGATCAGAGATCCGGCCCTCCTGCCATTTCAGTCCCGGCGCAGGGCGTTGCTGTTCGTGGGAAACTATTCTGCGCTGGTTCGCAGACAGCCCGCTTCTGGGGGGGAGAGATCTGAACAAAAGGTCTCGCCGGATCAAGAAAAACCTGCTTCTCCTAAAAAAGAAAAGAAAAAAGTTGCTTTTATGTCTCTTCCAAAAGAAAAAAAACTGGAGAGAATGCTTCTTGATTTTTATTCTAGAAAATTTACTGCGCGCAGCCCCGAAAACACTAAGGAACATTTATATTATCGATCTGGCACTCTCGACATTGAAAGATACGGTTTCTCTCCTCTTCAATTTGATGATAAATTAAAAAAAATTCTACGAGAAATTAAGCAAAAACACCTCCGTATAGACTCCATTCTATTAGATCCTCATAACAATGGCATGCATGCCAAAAAATACCTCACTCAAAACAAAACAGGAACTATAGAAACTATAGAAACCGAAAAAAGAGACATTGAAACTCTTTATGAAATAACTGATGTTTATTTCAGACTAGCCTGGGCTACCAGACCCACTATTAAAAATTTAAATGAGCAAGAAGTTAGAAAAGTACAGAATATTTTAGACATTGTTCAAAATATAGAAAAAAGATTACATGACGGCCTTATATTACAGCCAAGATATGGAGTAAAAAAATATATTATTCAAAGACAAAACAGAACCTTAGAAAAAAGAACAAAAAGTTATGAAAAAATTTACAATCTTATCCAAACTATAGACAAACCTCACCAAGAACTTAAGCAATTACAAAAAGAAAAGCAAGGTACTCCAGAAGAAATTGAGAATGAAAAAGAAAGAAGCCTATGGGAGTTAGTTAACCATCCTTTTAAAGAAGGAAAAACCTGGGTCAGAAAAGATTTTCCTTGGGAAAAAATGACTAGATTAAAACAAAAGATAGACAAGGCCTATCAAAGGACCAAACTTCCTACTGAAAGTAACCTTGCTAAAAACAAGTACAGAAAAACAACTCTCTTTAAAAACAAAGACTTAACTCTTGAAACAAAAGTTGAAAGAATAACTCTCGACGGTTTTCTTCGTGCTTATGAAGAAAAGTTCCAAAGAACTACTAAAGAAAATGGACAAACTTATACTGCTATTGAACTTGATCCTAGACTTATCTACATCGAAGGAATAGGCAACTATGAAGAGGAGGCCAACCATTTCAAGGGAAATTATCATATCATCGGTAACGGAGCCACTTTAAGATTAAATGATGCTGGTATTGAAGTTGAAGGCAACTTACTACTTGAAGATTGCTTCATTCTCAACGGCAAAGAATCAATTAAAGTAAAAAATGGTCAGGCCACTATCAGAAGAAATATTTTCTTAAACAATGAAACCGCTATCTCCTTGGTCAACTCCTCTGCCAATATAAATAAAAACACTTTCATGTACAACGATCAAGCTATCTCTACTTATGGAGGAGGAGAAATACAATTAAACTCCAACGCTTACTTACAAAACAAATCCAAAATTGAACAAAAAAAATTACCACAAGAAAAGAAAACAGAAACATTAGTCTACCCTGATGGCAGGACAGAAGAAATTGAAATTGAAGAAGAAAACAAACCTAAACCACAAGAAGTCAACATCAAATCAGAACTAGAAAAAACCATCGACAGCATAAACCAATTCCAAAGCAAAAAACCCCCTTTTCAATTTAATATACAAGAAGGAGATAAAATTATTGGCTGTCCCACTTCACCATACATATCAAGATATGACAAAATATTCACTCATTACAAATAATTCTTTAAAGCACTAAAGAAGTCACTCCAAGAGTTTCTAAAATCATCCACACCACAAACAACACATAAAGAAACAACAACAAAAATGATTCTCTTCGAGAAAGTTTTAAATCTGTTCTAGTGGTCTATGACAATTGAATTTGTGGGTATAGGCTTTTCAGTTTGATCCGAGCATCTTGGGCGGTGAAACGCCAATCTATCCCGACCTGCGAAGCGTTCCGTTTGAATCCCCAGGATTCGACCTCGTTGCGGAGCGTATCAGCCGTGCCTATGCGACGGGTAAGAGATTGCCGCGTCATCGCACTCAATTCGCATTCGGCGACGTTCAACCAGCTACCATGTTTCGGGGTGTAATGAATTTCCAGTCGCTCCACCAGCGACCGTGCCACAGCAGGGGCAAAGGCCTCGTAGAAAGAAGCGATTTTGTGCGTGTTGAGGTTGTCACAAACCAGCAGGACCTTCACCGCATCGGGATAGTCCACTTCCAGAAGGCAACGCAGTTGCTGGGCCCAGTCTACGGAGGTTCTTCGTTGCGTGACGCTCGGTCGACGCCATCTCCCAAGCGGTTCGGTGAACATAAAAATGTTCGCCGTTCCAGCGCGCTCGTAGTGCTGATCATAACGCATCGGAGCGCCGGGCCGCGCCGGCAGGGGCTTGCGGATCTCCTTAACCAGTTGCACCGGTTGCTCGTCCATGCAAATCAGAGGAAATTTCGGGTCATATGGCCTCTTATACAGCTCCAAAATATCCTCCATCGCAGCCACAAACGCGGCGTTATGCTTTTTCGGAATCAGCCAGCACTCCCGCCGATGAGGCTGAAATTGGTTTTTTTTAGTGAGCGACGCACCGTCTGGTCCGAAATGGAATCCACCACCTCCAGCCTGACCAACTCATCGGCCAGCATCTGCAACGTCCAGCGTGCGCGGCCTTCCGGTGGTTCGCTGCAAGCGATCGCGATCAGGCGTGCCTCTTTTTCCCCATCGAGTTTGCGCCTGCGAGAGGGCCGGGACTGTTTTTTGCGCTCCAGAGCCCTCTGCAGTCCCTGCGTAACGAAGCGCCGCCGCACGTTCCTGACCGTCCTCTCATGGCATCCGAATGCATCCGCGATTCGCGTGTCGACCCACCCCGCCCGCTCAGCGTCAGCTTTCAGAAGTATGTTGGCGTGTTTGATTTTGTACGCCGCCGCCTTGCCCTTGCGGACGAACCCCTCAAGGAAATCCCGTTCCTTTCCACTGAGTCGCACGATGTACTTTTTCGCCATTACAACCTCCTCAATCGAAAACAGTGATCAATGGAGGTAACGATACCCAAAATGCACCCGGCAAAATCAAGTGTCATGGACCACTAGTGGTGCATGACACTCGATTTTGGGGGTAGGACGGAAAGATTGCCGCGTCGGCCAAACGACGGCCTCCTCGCAATGACATTCTGAGTGCGTTCTTCGTCATTGCGAGCGGAGCGAAGCAATCTCGCTGTTTTGCCCAACCCATAAACTCAATTGTCACGGACCACTAGTCAACACAAACAAAACTACTGTAGCTAAAACCAAAAAACCCATCAAAGGCTGCCCCGAATACCGCGCTATGGTCGGAGGCCATTTCGTGACGCATCCTCGTTACCGCGAATATCAGGTGATGGTCTCCGATCCGGAACATCCCATTACAGAAGGATTGCTCGAGGAAGAACCGCCCGAATTCACCGTCACCGACGAGATGTATGTAACGAGTTACGATGAACGCAACCATATCCTGGCTCAGGCGCTGTGGGAAGACGGAACCGTCCCGGTCGCATGGGTTAAAGATTGGGGTGCAGGCAGGGTCTACTGGCTGGCGCTTGGACACGACGGCAAAGCATGCCAGCATGAGGTGTTCAAAAAACTGCTCGTCCGCGGAACAGTCTGGGCGGCCACGGCGCCCGAAGAAGACGAATAGAACATCGGATCCGCCATTTCATTTGCCGAAGAACCGGGCACAGCTGCAGAGGCTCAGTCTATTCTATAAACCCAAAACCCATAATATGTCGGAGCTTAACCGCGATGGGATTCACCGAATTACTCGGCCAGAGTTTCCTGAAAATGCTCGTTTTCGGCGTGATAACCACGCTCATCGGACTGGTTGTCTGGTTCTTCCTTTTTGGGCGACGATGAAATCGGAGCTGCTTCCTTGCCGCCAGCAATAAACCAGACGATCGCGGGCCCTCCCGCCCCCCTGCTAACCCGCATTTCTCACAAACCTAACGGCATAATTATTATAAACGACAGCACAGAAAGACTTTGCGCTATATTTCACATCTGATCTCGGTATACAGCCTGTAATCTGTTCTAAAGACAGCGGTTCGCCCTCCGGGAGCGGGTTAATCAATGACTCATCAAGGCCAGAGGTATTTCTTCCCGTGATTGCGCAGGTAGTCTTGACGCGGGAGGTTTTCCGTATGCCCATCGACAAATGTGATATTGGCGCTGGCCCGGTTATCGTGTATGCCATTGGCAGCACAGCCCAGACCCACCACCCACGTATGCCAATCACTGCCGGGGAAAGAATACCTGTTGAACGAAAGGTAAGTTTTATCAGTAGCGGGAAAGATTGTGTAAGCGCAGACCCGGTTGTTGACCGCGTTCTGAACTCCAGCCCCGCAGGGCGGTTCTGAAGTCCAGTCCGCTCACGGGAAATGTAGACTCGAGTTCAGCTGAGCCCGCCACCAGCGGGCGAAACTGGACTTGAGGCGGGCCTTCAGCCCGCAAAATGTTGTGGTTCTCCATAACCCAGGCCTGCGTGGTCCTTCAGACCGCTTCAGCCTGGGCTGCTATAAATCGGCCTTTCAGGCCGTGGGAAAAAGTACCTTATGGCTTTATCAAATGCTTAGTATTAATAAGAGGATGTCGGTCGTTTAGGACCCCTCATACGTACCAATGTGTGCCAGGCTTTCAGCCCTTCAAGTGGCGCCAACGGCCCGGCAGTAGTCATTCAACTGGCCGTGAGCAACTTTCCCGCGATGAAAAGCGCAGCCGTCGGCAATGAAACCATCGCAAGCATCACCATCCATTGGGCGCCGGTCAAATCGACGAAAGCTTCCAGCGGAAGGCAGATCTCACCGCACATCAGCCAGATCAAAGCAAGCAAATAAAACAACATCCCCAGGCAAAAAAGACTGCCGGTCAGTTCCGAGCCCCCCTCAGGAATCTCAATCGTGAAAACATGCAACGTCAAACCCCATGCGGCCAGCGCCAGTACCGTCAATACAATGAACGCAATGATGACTGATTTGTAGGCGAATCCGGGGAAGAAAGTTAACATGGTATCCAACAGCCAGAGAGGTTTTTCTGCCTTGCCCGACTCGTCATCTGAGGGGGCACCCGGTTCAAGAGCATTACCGCATTTGGGGCAGAAGCTGTCCGTACCCTTCGCCAGAATATGGCACTCTGGGCAATGTTTGGCCATGTGATCCACTCTACTTCTTGTTATCCGGGTGCCAGGGACAATATTTCGCGGGATCGTGTCCTTCCCTC
>JAGXLK010000099.1 GCA_018334735.1 Planctomycetota bacterium
GATGAATTCAACATCCTCGAGGTTATCGGCACGTTTGTGGGGACGGGGCTGATAATGATGCTTTTGATTCGCTATATGGGATCCTTGCCATTTTTGAATCGGCTTATTCGCACTGAAACCATGGCTTCGGCCAGTATCACAGGGTCGCCGACTCCGGCCGAACAACAGGCTGAGCAGAGCGAGATGATTGGCCGCGAAGGAGTGTCGATTACCCCGCTGCGGCCGGCGGGGAAAGCGGAAATCGGTACCGAACAACTCGATGTGGTAGCACAGGGCGAGATGATCGAAAAAGGCACGCCTGTTAAAGTCATTGCCGTGCGGGGACGCCGTATCGTGGTAACGACTACCCGCACCGGTGAAAAATAAAACTGAATTTGCACGTGAGAGAGAAACATGGGCGAACTTGACTGGATACTCCTTATTTATGCTGCCGGAATCGTGGCAATAGTGATCGAGTTGTTTGTTCCGGGAGCAATAATGGGGATTATTGGGTTCCTATGCGTCTGTGCCAGTATTATCGTTGCCTACGTGACCGGCCATGTTACAACCGCCAGTGTCCTGATTGTTGTTACAGTTATTCTGATACCCGTATTTTTCGTTCTGTGGGCAAAACTCGTGGGGAGACTCTTTGCCGTTGAAGACAGTGAGAAAGATTTCCGGTCGACGATGAAGGACTACGAGGAATTGAAGGGAAAAGAAGGGCAAACTGTCAGCCCGCTGCGACCGAGTGGAACCGCTATCATCGAGGGGGAACGGTACGCCGTGGTGACGCGGGGGGAAATGCTGGACAAAGGAACGCCTATCAAGGTAATTGACGTCCGGGGCAGCCGGCTCGTTGTGGCAGACAATACTCGCAAGTGAAAACGGGAGTTTCACCCTTCCATTTGTTCACCCGCGTTTTTCGGGATCTTTCCTGTACATTCATAAGGAACGGAAAATCATGCGCATCAAGAAAATAGGAAATCGACGGGAACTCATGGTTGATCGTTATTTGATTGATACTTTCGATGGAGAGGCGGCTCTGAAACTCCATAACCCCGTCCGGCGGGAGATAGTTTTGGTGACAGATCTTCCCTGGGAAGGCAATATGTGCGGTTTCATCACAGTTTTCGAGGACGATGGCCGCTTTCGGATGTATTACAAGGGCTGGGAAAGCCAGATTGAAGACGGTGCCGTGATTCATCAACACGGTCTGAACACGTGTTACGCCGAGAGTTCCGACGGTATTCATTGGGAAAAGCCCGAGTTGGGAGTTGTGGAATTCGATGGTAACAAGAACAACAACATCGTCTGGCAGTCCGGATACAAGGAGACGCTGATACCATTTCGGGACGATAACCCCGATGCCGAATCCGGGGTCTGTTACAAAGCTTTCGGACGGCGCAACGTGGCTCCAGGCCGCCGTCAGCTGTTCGCATTTGGTTCACCGGACGGGATCCACTGGGATCTACTGCAGGAGGAGCCCACCATAACCGAAGGTGTTACAGATGCTGCATTCGATTCCCCAAACCTTGCTTTCTGGGACTCTGTGGGGGGAATATACAGAGCTTATTTCCGAGATTGGGATGACGGGAGACGGGACATCAAAACCGCTACTTCGGAGGACTTTTTGAATTGGTCGGATCCCGAATGGCTGCAATACCCCGGCGCACCGGCGGAACAGCTCTACACGAGTCAGGTTCAGCCTTATGGCCGCGCGCCCCATATTCTTGTGGGTTTTCCGACCCGATACGTTGAGCGTCCATGGTCGCGCTCTATCGAAGCGTTGCCCGAACTTGAGCACCGCCGCATGCGATCCAGCGCCACCGAGCGATTCGGGACAGCCCTCACCGACGGGTTGTTTATGAGCAGCCGGGATGGTGTTACTTTTCGGCGATGGGGCGAGGCTTTCATCCGTCCGGGATCCCAGCTTGAGGGAAACTGGGCTTATGGTGATAATTACCAGTCCAAAGGAATGCTTGAAACGGTTTCAAATTTGCCGGGAGCACCCTCGGAGTTATCGTTCTATGCTCCGGAAGGTTATTGGCGGGGGGATAGCACATTGTTCCGTCGATATACCTTGAGGATGGACGGATTTGTTTCAGTGAATGCTCCATTGAGCGGAGGAGAAATTTTGACCCGGCCTCTGGAGGTGGACGGAGACCGGCTTGTGCTGAATTTCGCTACGTCTGCTGCGGGGAGTATTCAGGTCGAGTTGCAGAATCAGGAAAAAGATCCCATCGCGGGATTTTCTCTGGAAGAATGCGATCACGTTATTGGTGATGAACTCGACCGATGTGTCACCTGGAATGGGGACTCATCGATCGGATCTGTGACCGATAATGCCGTGAGGATGCGTATTGTGCTGAGCGATGCTGATCTTTATGCGTTCGAATTTCAAAATTAATCCGACGGAGGGATATGACGGTTTTGAGAGATCGTGCGGGTGTTCACGCAAGGATTTCAGATTTTCAGTGCCGAAATGCCTTGTCAGGACGGTGGCAAATTTATATCCTGCATTTGGAATTCGAGGCTGTTTTGCTGAAAACAGGGAGTGAAAGTGATTGCAGAGGGCAGGTTAGCAGAAAATCAACTCGTATTTGTGTGTGGTGGTCCGCGGAGTGTGGACCTCGCCCGGAAACTCCGTTCTCCGGTTCTTCCGGTCAAACCCCCGGTTACAATTCTTTCTGAGAGATCGATTGATCTGTCGGAAGATATGGAGGATGTGACCGTAATCCGGGGTGATGCTACTTCCGCCGATGTGCTCAAAGACGCTGGCATTGAGTCGGCCGGGACGGCCATTGTGCTCTCCGATCTTCAGGATACGGGCAATGCTGACGCTTTATCGTTGCTCGTCGCTCTGGCGATCGAGGATATCTGTCCTGAAATTTTCACGATTGTCGAGGTGACAAGCACCAATAACATACCGCATTTTGATCGTACGGCCGTTAACGCAACAGTCTGCCGGGCAGAGTTGTCACAACTCTTGATGGCGCAAACGGCCATCAGCAATCATATCAGCGATATTTACCGGGAACTTTTTGATTTCCAGACCGAGGGGAATGAGATATATCGCGTCCCGGCGAGGAAGAAGTGGGATAGTTTCGGAGGCTGTTTCCGCACTTTGATCAACGAACGTGTCATTCCGATCGGGTTGCGTCGAGACGGGAAGAATCTGATTAACCCCGGTGCTGATACTGTGTTGCAGCCGGATGACGAGCTTTGGGTTATAGCAGTTAAGAAACCGTTTTAACGGGACTTTTTTGGTTTTAAGGTACGTCCAAGCATGCAAAAGACGTTGCCGCTTAAAACCTGGCTGGTGAACTTTGCAATCCAGCACAAGTATATCAGCATGCTGGTGGGGTTTTTCTTCTCATGGATGGCAGCGGCTCTGGCGCTTTTTATCGTCGAAAGCGGAGCGGCCGAAAGCGATACCTACCGTTCTTTCGGCCGGTCGGCATGGGCCATCATCGTATATCTCACAAGTGGTTTGGACGAGGCGGCTCCCGCAAGCGCTCCGGGGAAGGCGATATCAGTTGTGGTTTTGCTACTTGGTATCGTGCTTGTCGGGGGGATTACGGCCTGTATCACAACAGATCTCGTAAAAGTCGTTCTGCGCGGAACACAGGTGCCGGAGAAACCGCGGCGTTTGACGCTCGAAGAACATATTGTGGTGTTTGGAAACAATGAAACCACGGATCGTATTATTCGTGAGCTCCACCATCCGATCCTCGGTGGAGCGGTGCCGATTGTGATTGTCACGAAACAAACTGATCCCATCCCGATCAGTTCACCGGAAGCGTACCGAAATGTTTTCTGCGTCCGGGGCAATTTCAGCGATAGCGAGGTGCTGAGAGGGGCCGATATTGGCCGGGCACGAACGGCGATAATTCTTGCTTCTGAGGAGGGGGATCAGGAAGCGATTTTGACATCGCTTGCCGTCAGCAGTACATCTCCTGAAACTTACACCATCGTCGAACTGCAGGATCCTGGGAATCAGCGGCATCTCGAGCGCACTCACGCCGACGAAATAATGTTCCTTGATTCCACATCTTTGATCGCTCAATGCGCGTTCACGCATCATGCTTCGACGGTTTTTGAGGAGCTTTTGCGGGTACAGAAAGAGGGCAATGAGATATATATTGTGGATGTGCCGAAAAAGATAATCGGGATGAATTTCGCGGATGCTGCGGAACATCTGATGAAAGAAGATGCGATTCTTATTGGAATCGTTAATGACCGAGCGGCGGGGAGGGAGGCGGGCGAACCGGCGGGCAAAAGATGTCCGGACATCTCGCTTAATCCAGAGCCGGATACGATTATTTCGGCTGGAGAGAGACTCGCTTTAATCGCGCGTTTGCGTCCCGACCTCGGGAGTTGAGCTTTAAATCCGAATGGTGAAGGTGGTTTCAGCGTGTAAAGACCTGCTATGAGAGTTGACAAGGCTGTTTGAATCTGAATAATAAAGTGTCGAGCGGGGCGTTTTGGCGGAGTGCTGGGGCGTTACCCGCCGGATGGAACTGAAAATTAGGTTTCTTGTATTCCTCTGGTTTTGGGTCAAGGAGTCGTGCCAATGAACCCGTCCATATTGCTGGCGGCAGAGGAGGGGAGCCCGGTCTTCGTGCTTCTCCTCATCGTCGGAATCATCCTTCTGCTGCTTTTGTTGATTTTCTTTTTCAGTTATGGGTTTCTGTATATCCGAGCGCTGCTGGCGGGAGCCCATGTGGGAGTCTTCGAGATAATCTCCATGCGTCTGATGGGGGTCAGTCCCAGCACGATCGTCGACGCGCGAATCACAGCGATGAAAGCTGGACTCACGATCGAGACGCGGCTGCTGGAGGCGCATTATCTGGCAGGCGGTGATGTTCCCAATGTCACTCGTGCCATGGTTGCCTCGAGCAAAGCGGGGATCCCGATGACATTTGATATGGCCTGCGCCATTGACCTTGCCGGGCGTGACGTCCTGCAGGCTGTGGGGATGTATGTGAAACCGGCGGTTATCGATTGCCCGGATCCGAGCAAAGGACGCGAGACGGTCGCGGCCGTCGCAAAAGACGGGATCCAGGTTCGGGCAAAAGCGCGAGTTACCGTGCGAGCCAATGTTGAAAAACTGGTCGGTGGTGCCTGGATGGAAACGATCATTGCCCGTGTCGGCGAGGGTATCGTGACCACGATTGGTTCGGCAGAAACCTACAAGGCCGTGCTGGAAAACCCGGATCTTATCTCCAAACGAGTGCTGGAGAAAGCTCTCGACGCGGAGACGGCTTTTGAAATTGTCTCAATCGATATCGCCGATGTGGATGTCGGTGAGAACATCGGAGCAAAACTTCAGGCCGACCAGGCCGAAGCCGACAAACGTGTCGCTCAAGCTCTGGCGGAGAGGCGCCGCGCGATGGCTGTCGCGCGTGAGCAGGAGATGCAGGCTCTGGTGAGTGAGAACCGCGCAAAAGTTGTTCTCGCCGAAGCCGAAATTCCCAAGGCTGTCGCTCAGGCGCTTCGCGAAGGCAACCTCGGCATTATGGATTACTATGCCATGAAGAATGTCCAGGCCGATACCGATATGAGAACGAGTATCGGCGGCCAGGCTGAAACCGGAGGCGAAGGCGAATAAAACCATCTGGTCGATGTGGTTGGGGCCATCCGGTTCGTCCACGGCCCCAACACGGTTCGTGTGGTCTCTTTTCTCCCTGCGGAATTCATATGGCCGAGAAAGCTCAAACCAGCGGAAGCAAGCGAAAAATTCGCCAGTGGTCCCATGAAGTCCTGAATAATGTCGCTGAAAAACCGGACGATGAGCGTCTTGAGGTGGCGGAGGAAGCGCTTGACAAAGCGCCGGATGACGATGCCCGGCAGACTTTGATCGAACTTTCGATTGCCTCCCCTGATGATATAACAGCGGCATTTGTCCGCGCGGCTGTTCGTAAGGGCTCGATGCAATTGGCACGGGCCGCCGCGGATCTCCTTATGGATGTGACGGAGGCGGACTCCGCTCAGTCCATAATACAAGAATGTCTGGTGGCTGATGATCGATCGGTGAGGAGACGGGCAGTGGAAGCGATCGAGACGCTGGAGGGACCGGCCGCCCTGGAACTGCTCACGGAGGCTTTCAACGCGGACGACAACGGCGTGCGAAGGGCGGCCGTAAACACCTTCGGACTGATTGTTGGGAGCAAATACCATGCTCTTAAAAGCAATCTGATGGAGTTGCTGCGAGATCGTGAAAGTGAGCTTTATAAGTCCATTGTCGAGAGTGAAGATATGAATCTTCGCCGGGAGATCGCCCAGGTCCTCGGGTACGCTGACAGACCGGATGTTGTCACAATATTGGAAGATTTGAGCAAGGATCCGGATACCCAGACGCGGCGAGAAACTGTCCTTGCCCTGGCTGCTCTGCGTAACGAGAGAGCGGTGGAGATTCTGAGGGACAAACTCGACGATCCGGATGAAGTTCTGGTCTCTTCCGTGCTCGACTGTCTGGCCGCACAGCAGGGTCGCGAATCCGCTGAAATGCTCGACGCCCTGCGTAAAGGTCTTAAACATCCCGATCCCGATGTAAGACGTCATGCGGTCTTGATGCTCAATCAATTTGAACTCTCCGAGGTCGAAGAATTGCTGAAAGAGACTACGGGGGATAGCGATTATGAGGTCGAACGAAGTGCGAAAGAACTCCTGCGTATGCTGGAGTCCGAAGCAGGAGCTCCCACCCTGGAAGAAAGCGAAAAGGACCAGTCGGCGGAGGAACAGACGCTGTCTATCTGGGAGGCCGGCAACATAGGCATGGAGTCGGAGAGCGCGGCCGAAAGCAGCGCTATCAAGTCGCGCAGCAGTGCCGATGCCGGTGATGTGTTGCCTATACTCGAGCGAACGGCGATCGAAGGGTCGTCCTCGCAAAGGGTTCATGCTATTACTGAATTGCTTGAACTGGAAGACATAGCCGAATCATATGCCCTTCAAAGAGCTCTGTATGATTCGGAAGATGTTGTCCGTTCCCGGGCGTCGGCTGCACTGGATAATACTCGTGACGCGGGACTGCTTGTCGATGTCCTTCAGAGACACCCCGATGCTCTCACAAGACGGCGTGCCGTTGAAGCGCTCCGCGATAATCCGGGAGGCCGACAAGAAACCTGGGGCAGGCTTTCAGTCAGTTTCACATCCGAGAGAAGTGAGGGTATGGAAGTTTTCAGCTATCTGCTTGAGGCCCTTCAGGATCACGATGAAGGGGTTCGGCAGATTGTGTTGAGAGCCATCGAAGAGTTTGTGGAATTCAACTGCCCGTTCCCTGTTCCCCAAACTATCGAAGCGTTGCAACGGCTTACCGAAGACGAATCGCTTTCCGCATTGTTCAGAGAAAATGTCGGTCAATTGATCGAAGATATTGAGGAAGCGAATTTC
>JAGXLK010000100.1 GCA_018334735.1 Planctomycetota bacterium
GGAAGAGAAAATTCGGGACGGATGGCGCCGGCTCCAGCCAGGACGGCATGTACCACCTCGTCGGTTGGATCAACCTCGATGCGCGGAGTCTCGAACCGTCTCTCAGCTTCCCGATAGTTCCCCCGAACGCAGGCGAACTGATCCATTTTCGGATTTGTGCGTACCGGCCCGATGTTGTCTTTCGCCCAGACCAGGGCTTTGTTCCGCACCTCCAGGGAGTGGATCTTACGGGAGTCCGGTCCCATCAGATAGCGGTTGCCCACGAAATTTATGTGTCCCTTCTGCCGGTAACCCGGGTTGCGCTCGGCACTGTGCTTGGTCAGGGCTCCGCGACTCCGCCAGTTGTACGCCACGTTGTTGACCACATCGACAATGTAGGGGTTGTCCGGCCCGGCCAGTTGCCATGGCAGATTCGGATTGCGGTGGTTGTTATGGGCCATCAGGTTGTGATGGATTGACACCCGCGAGGAGCCGTAGGTGCACATCAGCCCCCGACTGTGGTGGCCCTTGGGGTGCGTGCTGTTGTAGAGACCTTCGGAAATTATGCTCCACTGGACGGTAATGTTGTGCGTATCGCCCCGCGGCCGGTCCTTCAGTGCCAGGGGCTTTCCGTCTTCATCTTTCCATGGGTGTGCGGTGATCGAGAGGCATTCGTCCACCCCCCAGCTGATCGAACAGTGGTCGATAATCACGTCGTGAGCGTGGTTTATGGCGAAAGCATCCGGGGCATGTCCCTGCCGACGGCCGGGTCCACATCGTACCCGCAGGTAACGCACGATGACATCGTGGACGGGAGCGTTCAGGTCACGCGCGCTGCCGGTATGAGCCCCGACACCGAACGTATCGCCCCGAAGACCTATCCCGTCGCCCGGCGCGGTCTGCCCGGCGACTGTGCAGAAAGGCTCCGTGATTCGCAAAGGTGCTTTCAGGTCGATCCAGCCGGCGACTCGAAAAACGATAGTTCGGGGGCTTTTGGTTTCGCAGGCGGCGCGGAGACTGCCGGGAATGGGTTTCTCTTTCCTCGGGTTGTAGTCTTTAAGGTTTGTGACCTGGATAACTCGGCCGCCGCGACCGCCTCGGGCGTAGGCGCCGAAACCTTCCGCTCCCGGAAACGCCCGCGTTGCCCCGGGTTCTTTGTCGGACGAGGAAGTGGTCTCGGACCTCGGCGACCAGACGCGGAAATTACGGTACCGGAAATGGGTCCATTTCATCTGGCGCAGACCGATGAATCCGTCACCGTGGGGTTTGCCGCCTTTCTTCCCGGTATCGGTCCAGTCGATGACTTTTTTGTCGTCAACCCACAGGCGGATGTGATTTTCGTCTTTGGCGAGAGTGATGGTATGGATCTTTTTCGATTCTGTGGGGATTCCTTCCGGTCCCTTTCCGACGAGATGAAACCCGGGATTTTTTCGGAGGTTGGTCTGTTCTCGATCCGGGTTGTGGGCCGCGTTGGCGTAGTAGGAGGTGTGGTAGCAGCGAATAGCGCCCCGGGTGTATTGCTTGAAATTGCCGTTCCGATCGGGGAGCTTCTCCGAGAGGATGCTCTGTCCGTCGAGCCCGGCAGCGGCGAAGAAGACGATACAGAGGCCGGCGTCGGTTTCCAGGTTCTGGGCCTGCCACTGCGCGATGAAACTCTCGGGGAACCGTTTCGGGCACCAGAAGACGTGGTGCATTTTTTCCCCCGGCGACTGCATGTGCATCCAGCCGTCTTTGAAAGAGGTTTTTCCGGGGCCCTCCATGCGCCAGTCTTTGACGCTTTTGGGGCTTTCCATGCTGGTTTCATACAACAATTTTCCGGCGCGAAGCCCGTCGGGCAAGTCGGGTTCTGCCGCTGATGTGGAGGCTATGGCGATTGAGAAGAAAATGGTGCAAAAGGCGAGCATGATCCAGTTGAAAGGGTTCATTATTTTCCTCTTATGACAATCCTCAATCTTCCAGCAGTTCGACGGATTCATCCCAGACGCTCCAGCTGGGAAAGTCGGAGGCGGAAGGCCGCCACCGGTTGCCGATGTCGAGCACTTTGGCTTCCGGGGGTTTACTCGTTCGCGTGCTCCCATCGGCCCGGGTCAGGTTCCAGGCGAGCATCGACCAATGTGCGTTCACGCTCGACACTACGCTCATATCTTTTTTAACAAGATCGACCATGAACGTGTCAATCAGCAGGGCTTTATCGGAAGGTGTTTTCGATATTCTCTGGTATTTTTGCCAGCCCCAGCCGGTGTCATCCGTGTAGTTGTGGTGATGGGGGTTGAAATAATAGCTGCCGCGGATGCGGGCCTTCGTCGGGTCGGGGTTCGGCCAGGGGGTGTAGTATTCGTAAGTGACATGTTCAACTCGATGGGAAGGACAATAAAGAACGCTGGGGGCTTCGAGCATTCCGCTTTCGTAGAGCAAGCCGTGATTCATCCACCCCGAATTCCAGTAAGGATCGCTGGTATATCCCGTATCGGAACTCTTTGAATAAAGGTAATAGCTCACCAGGGGCCTGTGAATGCCGTGATCGGGAACGGAGTGGGTGTCCAGATCCGTATCATGGGGTGGATACCAACCGTCGTGATCGTCCGCATACATCTGGACCGACAGGAATATCTGCCGGTGGTTTGACATACACGAAGCCACCCGTGCCGCCTCCCGTGCCCGCTCCAGGGCCGGCATCAGCATCGACGCCAGGATGGCGATGATGGCGATGACAACGAGCAATTCGATGAGGGTGAATGCGCAACGTTCCCGCTGCAGTTCAGGTCCGAGCGCGTTTTGAGAATTCGCGATTAATGACATGACGCGAGAGTTTTTCCGCTGGTTTCGATTCATGAGTTTCCCCCTTTGAGAAAAGAACCGATATTTGGCGACCACTGTATTGTTTCCCGATTTTTTGTGCGGAGCAGGTTTCGTGAGCGAAATGGTTACCTTTCATAGTTGGTTTGATGCATTGGTTCGACAGATTGTATACGTACGTCCTGATTGCCGTGTGTTTTGGATAAGATGATCCGGTAGGCGGCAAAAAACGCCCGATTCTTTTCGGGAATAACGATTTTCTGCGTGGGGTTTTTGTCACTGAGGACCCTGGTGTTTTTGCTTTCTAGCAGATTGGCCCAGTGAGCAGGCCACCCGCGCAATCCCTGCACCGTGACACGGGTTGGATCGTGCGCCGCGGGGTAAGCGTCCGCCTCTGGTTTGGCAATTTGAACGCCAGCCAGCTTGCGCGGTAGCGGGAAGGCCAGAACGATCGCCGGCCCTTTGTCCGTCCTGGCACCATCCGGGCCGATATGCTGTCTTGCGGGACTTCCAGGAGTCCAGAAGTTCGCGTCGTTTCTCAGCAGTTCACCACAACCGTGCGATTTCTCCGTGTTCTTAATCGTGGCACTTGCTATCAGAAGCAGTCCGCCCGCGCTGTTGAATATCGTTTCGTTCTTTTCACGGTTTGCCCACCCGTCACCTGTTGCATCAGTACCTGATGACCAATCATATAAAGCTGGATTTTCCAGGGGATTCCGGTTGTGCTCTGCCTGCGTCCAGTCGACTGCTTTCCCCTTCAGGGACAGACCGTACAGGTAGGATTCGATGTTAGTATATCCATTACCATCTGAGTCAGCGAGCGGGTCGATGATGTGGTCTGGCTCTATCCCCTGGTTTAGTTTCCACCAAACGGGGAATGGGTCCTCCGGTGATGCATAAACATGATGGGTCGCTGGGAGCTCGGGAACGGGCGGCGAGTCGTTACGTTTCATATCCACGAACGGATGGCGTCCGGTGCCGTTAAAAATGTTCTGGATAACGAGCGCATCCACGCTATCCCGGCAGGGGATGGAACAACCGACGGTACCGTTGGCCAGATCTTTGAGGGTGGGAGAGTCCAAAGTGCTGGCCGGGGGAGTGGGCAACGGCTCATCGAGCAAACGCTTTTGACCTGCCGGGAGGCGACCACGGTCCAGCAGCAATTTTTTCTGGCGTGTTTCCCTTTTCTTTTTTGCGTCCTCGTGGTGAATGTTGTCTTTCAAGTAGACCTTGTTGTACCCCATGACTTTCAGGCCAGCATAGCGTCTGTTCCGAGGCGTGTTCGGACCCGGCTTAAAATAATTGCCGACGAGGTTGACGTGGTATCGGGACCGTTCAAGATCGCCGGTCTCGATCCCCGCGGCATTGGATTTCCAGTTGTACATCACGCTGTTGCGGATATCGATATACGACATCAAATTCTCAGGATCGTTGCGACCCGCCGACAATCCCGGCATGCGGCGATTATGATGGGCCCAGACGTTATAGATGGAGCTTGCCGTAGCGTGGCGATCGTGTTTTCCCAGGTAGGCGATAAGACCGCCAAGATTATGGTGTTTGGTGTGTTTGTAATCGGGTCCGCGCGAGAAGTAGTAATCGTGAAAAACGCTGCGCAGGGAATACGCAGCAATGCTGTGCGAGAGGGTTACGTGATCAACTTCGCCGCTAAAAGAAATCGTTTCATCCACCGAATGGCTGGCACTGAGGTGGTCGAATACCACGTATTCGCACCGAGCAGCGTTGACGCTGTCCCAGCCTGAATCCTGGCCGTTTTTAAAACGCTGCCGCATCACGTCGATATCGAGCCGAAAACGCAGGTAGCGTAACACCACGTGGTCGGCTCTTACCATCGTCGGATATCCGGTGATGGTAATGCCGGGGAAGGGGGCTGTGTTGCCCGCCACGGTCAGGTAGGGGTTGCCGACCACCAGCGGACGTTCAAGATGGAGTGTCCCACCGACTCCAAAGACCACGACACGGGGACCTTTTTGTTCCAGGGCGTTGCGTAACGTGCCGGGTATCGGTTCTTCGTTTTTGCCGTAATCATCAAGACGGACGACTTTGTAGACTTTCCCCCGGCGGCCGGCTTGAGTTGTGCTGCCGGCTCCCCGGGCTCCTGGGAAGGCCGGTAGTGTGGCGCGCTGCTTTTGAGATTCGGCGCCCTTTTCCGCTCCGATTAGGTCCGGTGATATCCCTGGCCACGTTATGAGTGAAACGAAAAAGACCGTTGCAAGCGTTTTAAATGTCCCGGTTGGTTTCATTTTTTCAGTGTGACTTCTTGTGCTGCGTGGTCTCGCTTTCAGTTGTCGCGAATTATGTCGTAAACGGTGTTGAAATCGGTCCAGTTCCCCCACGGGTCGTAAGCGGCGATTGTCTCCACGGGCGGATGAGAGGATGTGACATGAGAATCGGCATAGAGCAGATTCCAGGCGGTCTCGTGGGCGTTTCTGGGCTTGTCAAAACGGACAATATCCATCGCCAGAGCATCGTCCGACTGAAATTTCCAGAGCTTATCGTTGTCGCTCTCTTTGATGCCGTTGTTGTCGGCGTTCGGGTTGAAAAAGTAGTTATATCTCAGACTTTTATCGTCGAGGTAGGGCAGATCATCCGGCCAGCCGGCGTCATCGTAGAATTCCCAGACGTATTTATGCGCTGCGTAAGAGTAAACCTTACTACTGGGACAGTAGAACGTCTCGGCGGCGCCGACGTAGTCGTGGACATACAGGAAACCCAGCTGGTACCACTGGCGACTCCACTGATTGTTGATAGCCTTGTCGTTGCTACCGCTCCAGGCGCCATTCACATACATCGTATGATATGGGGCAACTATCTCTCCGGGAGGTCTGTTCAAGCACCATTCGGGCGGTACTCTACCTTCGTTGTCCTGCGCGTAGAGATTGGTTCCGATACCAATTTGCCGCAGGTTGGAAGTGCAGACGGCGCGGCGTGCCGCTTCCCGTGCCCGTTCCAGGGCCGGCATAAGCATCGCCGCCAGGATGGCAATGATGGCGATGACGACGAGCAATTCGATGAGGGTGAAACCTGTGTCTTTACGCTTCGTCATTGCCCTGAGTCTCTCGAACGGCAGTACTATTAAGGTGAATGCTTTTCGCATGTGTCTGTCTTCCCCCTTTGCAGAAGATCGAAAATGATGTTGAGGTTTCATTTTTACTCCCTTTCAGGTAACGGGCCCGATCGTGGCCCCCTCAACGACACGCCCGGGGACCAGAATATGCTGGCGCGCGGCCTGCGGATACTCCAGACGGCGGACCAGGGCCTCGGCCGCCGTCGCGCCGATCGATTCAAACGGCGTCTCAATCGATGTGATCGGCCGACCGTCCGGCAGACTGTTCGTGCCATCGAATCCCGTCAGACTCACGTCGGCGGGGATGGAATACTCGCGTTCAAGAAGCTCTTCCCCGACGGCCTGGGCCAGGTGATCGCAGGCGCACATCCAGGCGCTGACGCCTTCCCGCATGTGAGTTTCCATCCAGTCGCCGATTTCGCCGGGGTTGTTCGAGCGCGCGTCTGTGAAAAGCGATGGATCATACTCCATGTCCAGTGTGCTGAGTGCCTGCAGGAACGCGGCGTGGCGGGCGTGCGTCCATTCGTATCGGCGGGCGTCCCCGATGAAACCGATCTTGCGATGTCCGAGATCCTGGAGACGTTGGACGAGCCGTCCGATCCCGTCGGTGGCATCGACTTCAATGATGTCGACGTCCAGACCGGGGCTGTAGTGATGGACCACGACGACGGGCCAGCGGCAGGCGAGCCACTCGACAATATCTTCGGGGAAATAGTTCAGCAGAATCAGGCCGCCGACGCGGTTGGGTTCGAGGAGGGCGGGAGGATTCTCTCCGGTTAGTTTGTCAAGCCGGTCTCCCGGAGCATAGTGAACGTTGAGGAGCTTTCCGCGCGATTCGCACATCTGGCTGATCCCGGCCAGCATGCGGGTGTGCCCGGGAGCCGCACTCGGTCCGTCGTAGCGGAGCAGAACGCCAAAATTACGAGTATCGCGGGCCGTTCCGTTCGGTTTGCGGTATGCATTCGGCGGATCGTAGCCGAGTTTTGCCGCTGCATCCATCACCTTACTGCGGGTCCGGGGTTTAAGGTTGGAACTGTTGTTGAGCGCCCGGGATACGGTCGCTACTGAAACCCCCAGATGATCGGCAATATCACGTTGGGTTACCGCCATTGCTTGCCTTTCCTTGACGTTTTGTTCATTCTCTTTTTGGCTTTCATGCCACTCGTGCAGCGCATGGAATCCGCATCAGCCGACGGGCCATACCGTATGTATTATACCACACTTTCATCAGCATGCAACAAATTATGTAACAACTGGCAACAAAGATTTGGATCTCGGAGGCTATCGGGGAAGCGGGATGGTTAAGAAACGCGTGTAGCAGGGGCTCTCCAGCCTGTGGACCGGGTCGGCAGACCCGGATTGCTGTTCAGTGCAGACTTGTGGGGCCTTTGTATGCGTTTCCCGCGCGTTCCATTAGCCGTCCGTAGCTTTGATGTCATTTGATTTCTGAACAAAATGAAAGCGGTGCTCCGTTCGGCCGGAGGCCG
>JAGXLK010000101.1 GCA_018334735.1 Planctomycetota bacterium
GGAAGAGGAATACGCACGCCATAGCCTTCCATCTGGAGCGTAAACTCACCCCCGTCAAGTTCGATGGACTCCTCCGTTTCAGCGTCCACTACGGTCTGGGGATCAACGTCCAGATTCTGGCGGTCCAGAGACACCGTCACGGTCTCCGGTTCGCCGTTCCAGGTGGCCAGGACGAGCAGCAGTTGACCGTCCCGCTCCAGCAGGATGGATTTCACTTCGGAATTGGACGTCATGACGGGATCGTCGGGATCCCAGTAGTTATAGACCGCGCAATCCTCGCGCCCGTATCCGAAATCCAGAACTTTCCGCATCATTTTCGCTCCGGCGCCTTTATATCGCCATTTGATTTCATGCACGAACAGCGTCCCGAATCGACTGCGTTGAGCCGTCTGCCGCTCCTCTTTCGATTCGACGTCCTTGATATGCGCCAGGGCGAGTGGGAGATTCCCCGTTTGCAGCCCCATTGATTCCGTGCGAAGCAACGCGTGGGGATATTTTGACTGCTGGGGATCGGGGCCGTAGAACCATTCAAGATCGAGATTGGACTGATTCCACACCATATACGGCACGATATGGGTGTTCGTCATGTGGAGCATCATGATCGGCGGCGTGTCGGCGGGAGCCAGCTGTTTATGGAGCGTCCAGATGCGGCGGAGATACTCCCGATGCCGCCACATGTTGGCGCTGGGCTGAATATCGCCATTGGGCAAACGATACGCACTGGTCGTCACCGGATCATACGCCCTTTTCGGGAACGTATTGTCGAAGTAGAGTCCGACGCCGCGTCGCAGAAACTCGGCACCATACCAGCACTGAAAATCGAGATAACTGGGCGTCAGGCTGTGCATGTTACCCTTCCCGTATCCACCGCTCCACTCGTTTCCAAACACCTGGGTTTCCGGGTGGAAACGGGAAACACGGTGGAATTCTTCCCAGTACACGTTCATGTAGCCGTTGTTATGAGCGGCTCGGCCGCGTTCCAGCGTCCCATTCACCAGGCCCAAGATCTGTTTTTTGCTTTTGCGGCCCCGGGCCTCGTAATCGGACAGGTTGCGCCGTTCCCACGCACGCAGGAAGTCCCCTTTCCCGACACGGCTGCCTGTCAACCGCATTTCCTGGGTCTTATCCAGGATGGAGAAATCGGCGTTCAGGGGATAGGTTTCTTTCATCGTCTGGGCGGCGCCCCAGTACGTCGATCCCATCCACCGAACCCACGGGTAATCCTCGTATTGGCGATTGAACCCGTATTTGCGCCAGTCTTTCCGCATAGGTTTGGCCGGGCTGGCCATCAATCCAAACACGATCGTGCGTTCGTCCTCCAGCGTGATCGGTTTCTGCACCAGATTGACCCGCAATGTCAATGTGTCGCCTTTGCGGATCAGCTCCTGGCTTGGAACGGACTCGGATGGATCCCCGGGATTGGCATCCAGGACCCAGCATCGATCGTTATCCGCGAACCAGCAAATACCTCGTTCCGGGCCACCGATCCACAGGTATGGATTGAAGTTGCCATACCACTCGCCATCGGGAAAGTCTCGGCTGTCCCAGATACGACCACTACCTTCGGGTGTGACATCGGCCGGATTGCGACGCAATCCAGTGGTGGTCACGTGGAACAACGACGCCAGTTCATCTTTCACCGGTATGTCCAGGTAGAGATTTTCCAGCTCTTCATCTTTTTTACCGGGACGCAGAGTGAGTTCCACACGCATGCATCCATCGAATTCCGTCACAGTGCGGCTGTGCACCTGAACTGCCGGATGGTCGGCGCGCCCTTTGTAGACCACTTTATGGTCTTCCGTGCTCGTGAACCGGCCTTCTCCGTCGAGGGTTTCATCCCCAATATGCAGGGAAATGGGGGCCGTCAGCAATTCTCTGTATTGACTCCGCCGATCGTTGCCCACGGCCTGCACGGATTCCCACAGCCCCAATCCGCCTTTTCGATATTTCCGCATCACGACCGATACTTCATTGCCCTCCACTTCGATGGGATCAAACGGCTCAAAAACAGTTGTGCTGACGCCAAGGTTATTGTTTTCCCACACATAATGCTCACGACGGAAATTGCGGTTGAAACTGCGTTCGTAATCGCCCCCAGTCACCTTGATCTCGACGGTATATTGGCCATCGGATAACTTTCCGATATCGAATCGCTGCTCCGCAATGTCGCCCTCCCACGAAAAATCACCTTCAAACACCATTTCACCGTCCGGCGATTTCACCTGCACGTCGGCACGTTCGGCCTGAGCAGCGTCCTTCGCGAGTTCGCGGGTATCCACGCGAACCTTGATGAATTTATACGAGGGATAATACGCCAGTCGCACGGCCTTTTTGGGGTTGGGCCCGGTGCGCACGTTCCAGAACGGCCCCCGCTGTTTGATGTTCGCAAAATAGTTCAGATACTGGCTACTGCCATCTTCGGAGGACACTTTCAGATTAAGCTTATGTTTGGCGGTTTCATGGAACCGTTCCGGGGGCACGCTGTGCTTGTATATCACGCCCTCACCCGCCGGAAGCGTCATGACCTTTTTCTCCTCCACCGACGGCATGTCAGAAGACGATATTTTCAGGTCCACCTTTGCTTTCCGCTCGGGGCCGGGATTGAAGATACGGGTTTCCAGATCGATTTCTCCGGAAAGCACATTATCACCCAGCTTCTGGATCTGTACCGATGGTTTATCTTCGGTGAGCTTTATTTCAGGATATTGAAACCAGCTCACAAACGATCCTTTGTGGGGAAACCAGGTGACCTGTTTCCATCCTCGTGCGCGTTTGAAGTTACGCGCCACCAGCACGCCGATGGAGCGTCCCACCGGATCACCCTCCCAGCCCAGATCCTTGAACGGTATGCTCAGTTCGGCCACCCATACGCCATTGCGCTGGGCCCACTTCGGCCCATCGGTAACCTCTGTATGGATCCCGTTCGCGAATTCCCAGTTTCCGTTCCAGCCTTTATCGGGAGCGCCCTCTTTGCTGAATTTCGTATCCGAAATGGTGCCATTGGAAATCCCCATGGTCTGGAAATACGTGCCTCCACCTTTCCAACCGTCCTCTGTTTTACGGAATGGATCCAGCCAGATCTCAAAGCTGTCCTCGTAAATGAGCTCGGAGTCACGGTATTTCTTCCGCGCCCTCAGCTGCTGATCCGGCGGCAGCTCGGTGATAAGAGCCACGTATAGCCGTTTACGCGTGACCCCACAATAGGTGGCGCCCATCCCGCGTTCAAGCCACCTTCCTTTCAGGGCCATGAATCCGGTCGTCCGCACAGCACCATCCCACTCCCCCGGCTCGATTTCACCGTCGAGGGTGGGCGCTTCCTCAAACAACGAGACCGTCGCCACACTGTCTTTGGCAGCCCGTGCACTGGACAGAAAAAACGTACAACCGCAAATAATCACCAACAACAATTTAGACGCTGTACGCATCGTCTTCTCCTTTTTGGGAATCACAAGAGCCGTTCCCCCCGAATGGGACATGCATTTCTAAATTTTCACCGCAACACTCTGAGATTCAAACAGCACTTTCTCTCCCACAATTTTCAACTCCACCTCCGGTTCCGATGGCGTGCGCTGGGGAATGAACGCGAAGGCTCGTATCTCCCGTTCAACCGGGTCTCCGGAAAATCGCAACCATCGGGCCGGTTCATGCTCGTTGTAGTTTCGGCACCAGAACCGCTCCTCATCACGGAGTTGCAGATCACCCACCCAAAACAAGATTAGCTGGACACCCGATTCAAGTTCAAGTTCATAATGGTCCTCGACTCCCTTCAAGTCCTGATCGGTGGGAAACAACCAGTTGTTGGTCCATGTGTGTGGCTCAGCTGACTGAACGCGGTCGACCACGAGCAGCCAGGGCTGTTCGGTGTCACGTTTCAGGTGTCCCTTCTGTCCCTTTGGTCCCTTACATCCCTTATATTTTGTTCCGCACTCAGCTTCACCGCACCGTAATCGTCACGCAGGCCGTCCGTCCCTTCTCATCCGAGCACGCGATCCGGTGCCGGCCGAACTCCATTTCCCAGAAGACTTTCTCCAGCGGCGGGCCCGACACCACAAACCGGTCATCGACAAACCAGAACACCCGATCCACGGCCGCATCGGCCAACAGAGCCAGCCGCTGATCCCCGGACACCGAACTTTCGGAGAGTTTCACGTACGATTCTCCGGATGCCGGGAGGATAATTCTCGGTCTTTTCCGGCCGGCTGCGCCCCGTAATCCCCCAGCGCCAACCAGAGGCCGATCCGGCTCGTTCCGGCGGAACCAGGCGGCCAGCCCCGGCGGCCAGGCCTCCACAATCCGCGGTTTCTCTGAGCCCTCCGTCTGCACCGGTATATGCACGGTGCATTCACGCGGGCTCGATTTCCCGCGGATAAAATAACCTTCGGCAGTTTTCTCGCAGTGAGGGCCGGCCGACTGACCACTCACCGCGCAGATTTTCCGTTTCACGATTTCCGCCGGAGTTCCGTACCATCGCCGTGGACGGTCCGCGTGGAGACGCCGCATTATGGCAGCCGCAATCGGCGCCGCCGCCTCTATTCCGACCAGTGCTCGCGAAGATCGGCCCGTGAAGTTGCCCACCCATACCCCGACCGTAAAATCCGGGGTGAACGCCACCGTCCAGGCATCCCGATGTCCATGGGACGTCCCGGTCTTCCAGGCCATCCGCAGTTCCTGGTCAGCCTCCTCAGGCAAGACCTCCTTTAAATGCTCGGGATCCGAAAGAATCTGCGCAACCAGGTAGCAGGCTCCCTCACCCAAAACCGGCTCCGGTTCCAGTGTTTCCTGATCCTTCAGGAACCTCACCGGCAGGTGTTTACCCATCCGGGCCAGCGTGGCGTAGGCCCCGGTGAGTTCCAGAAGCCGGACATCCGCCGATCCGAGCGTTAAGGCGAGACCGTAATGCTGAGGGGGGTTCGTCAGACTTCGCAACCCCAGTTCCCGCAGCAGACCGTACAGGCGTCTCTGTCCAACACGCTCCAGAAGAATAACGGCTGGCACATTCAGAGAATCCCGAAGCGCCTCGCGGACACTCACCGGCCCCCGGAACTGTCCGTCATAATTCTCCGGGGCATAATTCCGGTAGTGAACAGGGACATCTCCCACAACGGTCGCAGGAGTGGCCACACCGCTGTCAAAGGCCAGAGCATACGTGAACGGTTTCAGAGTCGATCCCGGCGAGCGGAGAGCCCGCGTGCCATCGACCTGTCCCTGATCTTTGCGGGCGAAGAAATCGCAGGATCCTACCAGCGCCCGGACCGACCCCGTATCGTTCTCCAGCACAACCACCGCCGCATTCGTCACGCCGTGAGCCCGTAGTCGCGATACTTTTTCCCGAACTATCCGTTCGCAGGCATGCTGAGTCGCTAAATCAATGGTCGTATGTAGTTCCCTCCGCCGGGGGTGTCGCTGTTTCAAACTGCGGGCAAGATGTGGGGTTTCAAACGGGAAAGATTGGCGCGCTGCTTTGACCGGAGACCGCAGGGCACGTCTGAACTGGTCAAAAGAAATAAACTCCTGCTCGAGCATGCGAACCAGGACATGGTTGCGGCGTTTCCTGGCCTTTTCCGGATATCTATCGGGTCTCAAACGACAGGGAGACTGAGGCAGCCCGGCCAGCAAAGCGGCTTCTCCAAGCGTGAGGTCGTCGGCGCTTTTCCCGAAATACGCACGTGAGGCCGATTCCACGCCGACAAGGTTGCCTCCGTACGGGGCGAGGTTCAGATAACATTCCATAATTTCCCTCTTGGACTGAACCCCTTCCATCTGAAGCGCCCGGAATGCTTCGATTGCTTTCGCGCGAAGGTTGCGAGGCCGAGGTGTGACAAGTCTGACGTTCTGCATCGTTATCGTGGACGCCCCGGAGACAATCCGGCCGGCTTTCAGATTGCTCAGGAGGGCCCGGCCGATGGCCACGGGATCGACTCCCGGGTGGCTGCCGAATCGTTTATCCTCCACAGCAATCGTCGCCTCGATGAGCCATGGACTTATCTCCTCCAGATCGACCCGGATTCGCCAGCAGTCCTTTTCCCCGAGGAAAGGCCGGAGCATACACCCGTTCCGGTCGCGCACAACCGCTGAGGCCCGGACCGAACGCGCTTCCCGCAGTTTCCGGCGCGGAAACGGGAACAGAACGCTTGCCAGTTCAAATCCGACCGCGGTCAAAAGCAGCAATGCTCCCAGGAGCCGGATGCCGACCAGCAACATCCGCCACCAACGGTCACAATGTTGGTTTTCGGAGGATTCATTGCTCACGGACAATCCGGACCTCCCCCCTCCCGTGGGCGCTCTGGATCTCGGGCTCATACATGCACGCGACGGAAACCGCCGGAAGCTTGAATGTGCCAGCAGTGACCGCCCGAAGAATGTAACGGTAGTAACTGACGCCGCCATCGTTTAGATCACAGAACAGGAGAAGTCGATCGTCTCGCATCTCGAGATGTTCCGGTTTCAGACGACGGGCATTCCGCCGACTCACAAACTGGCCCTCGCTCCCCGAACCAAAATTGAACGGGACAGTAGCCTCCGGCATCTCAGTGTCCCGGGTCACAATCCGTGGGTTCTGTATCTCGAAACCGGCCGGCAGAAGGTCCGACACCACGAGATTGTCGGCCGGCCGCTCGGCCCGCAGCCAGATCTCCGCAATGACGACCTGGCCCTGCTTCACCTCCGAAAGGTCCAGCGGGCGGCCATCCCGGTTCAGATACCTTCGGCGCACGGCGATGCTACGATCTTTTTCAGGTACTTTCTCCGAAAGCGGGATCCCATCGACCGTCCAGTAATAGTAGAGTCGCCCTTCCCCTTCAACGTTGATATGAAGTTTGCCATCGCTGATTTCATCGGGCTCAAACACGGGTTGATCCCGGTGCGTAAATCGGCCCAGCTCCCGGCCGTCGATCCGGACACGAGCCGTAAAATCATCTGTCTCTGTAGCGCGTTTCCGGGCGTATCGACCCAGGGCCAGCAGAGCAAAGGCGTTCTCCTGTGTCGTTTTCCAGCGACCGTTTTGCATCGATCCAGAAATTCTTTCTGCCAGCAGAGGCACATGCGGGCTGCGGGGGCGCAGCTTCAGGAGGGCCGAAAGCAAAATCGCATCGCCGCGAACCACAGACGAAAACCCGTGGTCAGCCAGAGCGTCCGCTTCCGTCCCCGCTACTTCACCGCCACCGACGAGTTCATCGATCAGATCATCTTCACCCATTTCGGCCAGAGCCACTGCGATTTGGAACCGGGAACTGGTCGACAGTTTATCGCGTCGCTCGTAGAGGCGAATCGTGCTGGAGCGGGCGGGCTTTCCGGCTTTTGCGAGAACATAACAGGCATAAGCTCTCGTGGAGAGCGCGTGCGTT
>JAGXLK010000102.1 GCA_018334735.1 Planctomycetota bacterium
AAAAAGCCGCCATCAACGTGGCTTACCGTATGGTCTCCGACCCGCATACGGCTCAGGACATCGCTCAAGAAGCCTTCTTAAAAATCCTCGACAACGCCAACAATTACAGGCCCACCGCGAAATTCCGGACCTACCTCTACAACGTTGTTAGCCGACTTTGCATCGATCATTACCGCAAGCGTCGCGCCAGCCCATCAGCCGAACTCGCCCACCACAAGGATAATGGCGAATCGCCATCCGAAGCCATGATACGGAATGAGCGAGCCGAGAAAGTCCGCGCGGCCCTCAATCAACTCCCGGAAAGACAACGAACAGCGCTTGTGCTTCAGCACTATGAAGACCTGAGCTACGAGGAAATTGCCGAGGTGATGGATTGCAGCACCAAAGCCGTCGATTCGCTTCTGGTTCGGGCCCGGCGCAAACTGGAACAGTTGTTAGCCGATTTGAAGTAATACTTCTCTCTTCAAACCCATAATAACAATTGTCCCCCAGTCGGAACTTGTTTTTATAGCATGCCCTCTGACAATCTAAGTATTTTTGCCGTTTTGGGCGCAGGAAAAAACACAGCTTTTCGTTTAAATAGATAGAGGATTAAAAATGAAATGCAAAAACGTCGCAGAAAAACTCAGCGCTTACCTGGACGGTGAGCTTTCGCCCACGCTGAAGCGGGAAATTGACGATCATCTGCGGTCCTGTCCTGATTGTTTAGATGAAATTGTCCGTATGAGGAAAGTAGAACAGTCGCTCGATGAATGGCCTTCGATGGAAATCCCCACCAATTTTGCATTGGATGTGCGAACCGCGGCTGAAAAGAAACTCGAAAAACCCGATCCCAAGAAGATCCTCCCCCTGTTCGCAACGAGAGTTCCGGCTCTGGCTCGGGCCGCGGCCATCATCGCTGTGGTTATTGGAGTCGGCCTGGGTAGTTACATGAGCCTGTCATCCACCCACAGAGATTTTGCCCGTTTGGAACAGGATAAGCTTACATCTGATGCCGCTTCTGAACAGTTGCTCAGCGCCGTTCCACCAGATTCGATCACCGAAGCGTATCTCGAACTCATGGGTGTCGAGGAGTAAAAAATGAGCATGAATAAAAATACCATTTTAAGCATCGTTCTCATATTCTCTCTGGCCTTTAATATCGCCTTCGCTGGGATATGGGTCTACAACATAGCTTATGTCGAACCAAAACTGGAACAGGCCCGTCAAAAGCAAGAAACAGAGAAATTCGAAACTCCGGCCCAATTGGTTCTGGAAAAGTGGGAAAATATCGGCCTGAAACCCGACCAACGCAAAACCCTTGTGAACCTGCGCGGCAAACTGCACGAACAATTCAAAGAAGATAAAGCTGATGTAGAGCAAGCGCGTGAAAATCTTCTTTCACTTTTGCAAAAGACGAATTCGGACCCTGAAGCCATAGAAAAAGCCCATCAAAAACTGGCCAGAGAACAGCAAGAACTTCGCCAGTCGGTGATGAAAAACCTTATGCACGTGCGGGGCAAACTGGACGAAGAACAGCGCCGAAGATTCATTCGTATGCTTCACCGTCCCAGAGGACGCAGACCCCGGGGCCATCATAATCATACCGGCCGACCGGGAATGAGAGGACGTAGCCCACGCCATCGCAATCCTGACTCAGCCCCCAAGAATAACAACGATAAAGACCCTTTTTAAAAACCAGGGAAAGAAAATGGTTTCGCATCTCAACACAACACTGACTCCAGGGAAAAAAGCCAATATTCTCGGGACAAGGAGGATCCCAAAAATTGAACGTCAATTCGGTACTCTTTACGTCCATACGAACACAGCAAAAAAACTTTTGAAGGAAAGGGAAACCCGATGAAAGGTCGAAAGATTATTAGAAACTTGGCCCTTATGGGTACGATAGCAGTCGCCGTAAGCCTTCCCGTTCTGGGACATGGCAAAAAAGAAGACACGGGCCGAAGAGGTCGGCATGAAAAATATGAGAGAGCGGAACGGCGTACAGGCCGCCACGCGGAAGGGACCCGAAGAAAGTGCGTGGCTGGTGGCGGCCCGCTTGGCCTGATACATCACCCGCAAGTCGAAGTTGAAGTCAAGAAGAACGATGATGGCGTCACGCTCGTCGCCACATCAGACAACGAAGAAATCGTGGATAAGCTTCAGCAAAGCATGCCAGCCCGGCTTGAAAACTTCCAAAAACTCGCTGGATCCCGGCGTGGACGCGCGAAGGAACGCGAGGTTCAACCACCGACCGTTGGAGTTGAAATGATCGACGACGGGGTTGAAATCACGCTCACCAGTAAAGACGAAGAACAGATCGAGCGCATGCACCGTATGCTCTCGCACATTGCGAAACGACGACAGGGACCCAATGTCAGACATGGTATGGGCATTCATCCCGGTCTTATGATGGCCAAAGACGTGGATGTTGATGTCAAAAACACGGACGACGGCGTGATAATCGACATCTCATCCGAAAATCCCGAAACGGTTGAAAAACTCCAGGATCGCATGAAAGAACAGATGGAGCGGATGGAACAGATGAAAGAACGTATGCGTGAGCGCCGAGAAAACCGGGATAAAGAGGGCGAAGGTCCTCCGCCGTGGGCTCGCGCACGTGACCGCAGAGAAAGAGGAAAAGAAGAAGGCGAAGGTATCCGCCGCGGTCGTGCTCGCAAACGGGCAGAAAAAGAAGAAGGCGAAGGTATCCGCCGCGGACGCCGCACCGACCGAGGCCGACGCCTCGATCCCGAAATGCGCGAAATCATTCGAGACGAAATCCGTCGCTATCTCGAGGAAAAAGAAGACGACTGACCCAAATCTTCTCAAACAAAAAGTGGCCCGGCCATCACCGGGCCACTTTTTTAATGGAAAGCCGTATCAACGACATCCCCTATTTTGGCCAAGCTGTTTCAGTAATACAGACCTTTGCAGCAAACCTCGGGCCTAAAACTGCGCAAATGCATCACCGATCGATCTTCAAGCCCAGCTCTTCAAGCTGGTCTTTGCTGACCTCCGACGGAGCACCGGTAAGCATACAAACTGCCCGCTGAGTCTTCGGGAATGCAATGGTCTCCCGGATATCATCAACATTCAGCATCTTCCAGATAACCCGGTCCAATCCGAGAGCCACCCCGGCATGTGGCGGCGGACCGTGACGCAGGGCTCGCATGAAGAAACCAAACCTTTCTTCCACTTCATCTTCTGTATAACCCAGAATCCGGAAAATCCTCATTTGCAACGCCGGATCCGCAATACGGACACTCCCGCCTCCGAGTTCGACCCCATTGAGCACAAGATCGTACGACCGTGTCCTGACCGAAGTGGGATCAGAATCCAGCATATCAACATCGTCATCATAGGGAGCCGTAAAAGGATGGTGAGGAAAAGTAAGACGACCCGTTTCCTCATCCTCTTCAAACGCCGGCGCATCCACCACCCAGCAAAGCCTGTATTCGTCGGCCGACACCATATGCATTTTTTCCGCCAGGTGTTCACGCAAATGCGAAAGCGCCGTATCCCCTTTCTGGCGTGGTGCCGCAGCAAAGAGGAAAAGACTCCCGTCCGGGGCATCGAACGTTTCGATAATGGAGGCGATCTCTTCGTCGCTGAAAAACTTGGAAACCCCACCTGTCGCCCCACCATCGGTCAACTTGAACCAGGCCAGGCCTGGCAGGTCAAATTGTTTCACCCATTCGATTAGCCCATCGATTTCGCTTCGAGTCATTTCTGCCCCGCCCGGGACACAGATTCCCCGGACGCTGGCGCCTGATTCCACGGCCTGCCGGAAGACATTGAACTCGCATTTGACGGCGATTTCACTGATATCACCGATTTCCAATCCGTAACGAAGATCAGGCGCATCGGTGCCATACCGGTCAAAAGCCTCATGATAACTGAGCCGTGGCAGGGGGAGATCAACCGTTACATCCAGAATTTCAGCAAAAATCTCCTGCATCAAACCCTCGACGCACGACATAACGTCACTTTCGTCAGCAAAAGACATTTCCATGTCGATCTGAGTAAATTCCGGCTGACGCGAAGCACGGATATCCTCGTCGCGAAAACATTTCACCACCTGAAAATAACGGTCCATACCGCCGATCATCAGAATCTGCTTGAAAAGTTGGGGGCTCTGAGGCAGTGCGTAGAAGGATCCGGGCACCGTCCGGCTCGGGACGAGGTAATCCCGCGCGCCTTCGGGAGTGCTTTTGGTCAGAAAAGGCGTCTCTACTTCCACAAAACCATTATCGTCGAAGTACCGCCGAAGAATTTGCAAAACCCTGTGCCGTTTCACAAAAACATCCTGGATTTCCGGACGTCGCAGGTCAAGAAAACGGTGTTTCAACCGTGCCTCAAGGCTCACTTCTCCGGGGTTATCAACGTCGAACGGTGGGGGCTCGCTCGAACTATGAATCTCCAGTTCTGTAGCACGCAGCTCGATTTTCCCTGTCGGGAGATCGGGGTTTTGCATTCCTTCCGGTCTCTCGGAAATTTCTCCGGAGACGCTCACACAGTACTCGCTACGCAAGCCGCTGGCCCGTGTATGCAGTTGGGAATCTTCCTCAGGGTTAAAAACCACCTGGACGACACCCGTTCGGTCACGCAGGTCAATGAAAACAAGGCCGCCGTGGTCGCGCCAGTTCGCGACCCAGCCGCTAACAGCTACTTCCTGACCGAGATCGTCGAGACGGGGTTCTCCGCAATAATGGGTTCTTTTCAACACAGGAATTCCGCTATTCTTTCAATTCCAGGGGATTCAGTCTGACTCCAGATCGCGCCGAACGCGTGCGGCGCGACTTGCAATGGCAAGGATGCTTTTTCTCAGCTCCAGAGGACTCATATCTTCTCTCAACAGGGTATTGAACATAACAAACTCTGCTTCATCGCCAGAGCCGCGCACAGCCAATGCCCCGTATGGCATGCGCAGATTGCGTTTCAACGCATATTCGTAATGCTCTTCTCTGGCAGGGCCGCACTGAGCATAGACAATGACGATCGCCGAATCTTCGTGGTCATCCTCCGTCAAATTCGCAGTGATCGTCTGCGGTCCATCTTCTCCCTCTCCTTCCAGGATCACCTCGTAGCGGCCGGCTGCCTTTTCATACCATTCGGCATCACAGTCAGTGAGAGCAAGCTGGAGTAATCGCTCGTCTGGCAGGCCGGTCATGTGCATCTGAGGTTCGTAGACTCGTCTCGAGCCACCACCGACACTGGCCTCGCGCGTCCAGCGGAGCCAGGGCTGGGGAGCCGGGCCCAAATCTTCACCCACAATCTCAACAAGCGCGTCATGAGCCGCCGTCCGATATTGTCGGTCTTCAAGCAACGGAGCAATATGTCCGACGGCTTTCTCAGCCTTCAGTTGGCCGAGACATCGCATAATCGCCCACCGCGGTCCTTCTTGTTTCACTTCATGAAGCGCCTCAATCAGTGGTTCAATGGCATCGGATCCCATTCCCACCAACTGTTGGATCGCCTCGCTTCGGGTTCGGAAGCTTTCAAGCTGAGAAATCAGTTTGCCGACGTTTCCGTTTGTCATCCCCTTACTCTCCACAAAATAGGATCTTCTTGACTATTTTTACCATCACTCCGACGGCTCATAAAGATCCGCCATTTCTGCGGCGGCTTGATCCCAGGAAACATTCCACTGGTCGCCGCTTTCCATATCTTTCACGAGAACCTCATCCTGCTGGAGCTCCCGTTCGCCGATCAAAAAACAGTATTGAGCACCAAGCCGATCCGCCATACGCATCTGAGCTTTCGCGCTTCGTTGCTCGAAATCCATTTCCGCCGGCACACCAAGTTCCCGGAGCTTTTGCACCTGCGAGAAACACGGTTGCCGCGCACTATCTTCGAAGCTGATAGCGTAAACCCAAGGAGCGACTCCACCGGACCGATCAACTCCCAGCTCTGACTCCATGGCAAGAAGACACGCTTCAACGCCCATCGCAAATCCTACACAGGGCAGGGACGGCCCCCCCAACAATTCTACCAATTCGTCGTAACGTCCTCCTCCGCAAATCGTATCACGAGCCCCAAGACCCGGATGCTTGATTTCAAAAACCGTCCGCGTGTAATAATCCAGCCCCCGAACCAGCAACGGATCCACGTCATAATCGACTCCGTTCTCATCAAGGGCTGCCTTAAAAGTGTCAAAATGTTCTTTGCAGCTATCACACAAGAACTCATCGATCGCCGGCAAGTCTGAAACCACTTCCTGGCAGTCTTCGTTTTTACAATCCAGGATTCTCAGCACATTTCGGTCAAGCCGGTTTTGACAATTTTCGCAAAGTTCCTCCCGTCTTTCTGTCAAACGAACGCGCAGTTCCTCCTGATACGCGGGCCGACACTGCGTACAGCCTATTGTGTTAACAAAAAGCCGGCATTTCTCAAGGCCCATATCACGGTAGAGCGCCATGGGCAGCAACGCACATTCCGCGTCAAGCAGAGCACTTTCCCCACCTATCGCCTCGACACCGATCTGGTGGAACTGACGGAGCCGCCCTTTCTGCGGTCTTTCCCGACGGAACATTGGACCGGCATACCAGAACTTTTGAAATTGCTGCTGTTTGTGCAGATCCCGTTCGAGGTAAGCTCGAACCGCCGGGGGCGTCCCTTCAGGACGAAGTGTCACATCATCTTCATCCTCTCCACCGACATTGTACATTTGCTTTTCAACAATATCGGTTGTTTCGCCTGTACCTTTTACAAAAAGGTCGGTGTATTCGATAATGGGAGTGCTTATTTGCCCGTAACCGTAAACCCTGAACAATCGTCGAGCGCTCTCATGCAGCCGATTCCAGTAACGCCATTGTTCCGGCAGACGATCTTCGGTCCCGGTTACAGACCTGGGATTCTTATTGGACATAGTCGACGCAAACTTATTAAATTTTCGGGGAATCTGCCAAGAAACTCGCAAGGCGCTCGATTGTAACAAAACGCCGACAGCGAATAAAGCGGATGTGGGCCCGCAAGGAATTTGCGCTGTGGGTCCCTGCGGGTGCTGGTAGCCGGACATTTCCCGAAAATCGTGCCGCCTGTTCCCATCGCACCGAGCGCCAATCCCTCATGTTTCCTTCGGAAAAGTCGTTAAAGATTGTTGTAATATAAGCCTCATGTCTGGTACCAATCATTCTGTAATCCCGCAACCCCGCTTCTCGACCGCGTATCCCGCAGACTCGAGTTCAGCTGAGCCCGCCAGCGGCGGGCGAAACTGGACTTGAGGCGGACAAATCTTGCAGAAGTGCAGGGAAGGAAAGCCTGCCAACAAGAACAGTTCTCTCCTCGCAGCCAGACCGCTGACAGGCAGGATGCACGTGTTTGGCCCAGAGATACCGCTTCAGGGGTCATTGCGAG
>JAGXLK010000103.1 GCA_018334735.1 Planctomycetota bacterium
GGGGAGGAAGCCGAAACCATACGCCGTTTGCTGGATGATCTTGTCGGTGTGATGAACCGAGAAAAACAGTTGATGGACGCTGTTTCACGCGGCTTGTGGCTCCGGTTGGCTCTCTTTGTGCCGGAATGGGAGAAAGGACGGCGGCAGGGCAAGTTGATGCTGAAAATTCGGGACATCCGAGAACGGTATGACTCGAGAATCGGTCGATCTCTGGCGATTGTTCGTCAGGCCGTGAAGGGAAATAGCGGACGGGAACTGGAGCGGACGCGTCTGCGGGCGGATATCCAGAAAATGGTTTTCATGCACAAGGCGATCAAGGGAGAAATAAAAACGATAGGTGATAAGTTCGCTGCCGGAAAGGAAATCGAGAAGGATCCGCAGAAGAAGTATCTCCTGGTCGAGGATTTCCGTCGCACCCGCGAATATGTCCGGGTCAGCGAACAGCTGATTGGGGGGACCGGTGGACCGAAACTCGCACGGAAGTTTGTCAGGGAGTTCCCGGAAGCTGGTCTCGCACACCTGAGCGAAAACGTTGTTCTTGTGAGCGAAGCCCAACAGCATCTTGTGGAAGCGCGTGAGGCCCTTCAGGGCGATTCGCCGGACCGAAAAAAGTTTGCAAATGCGCTTTCATCTGCCCGAGAACGCATCGAGAAGTTCCAGGCTGTTGTGGACGATTCCGGCAGTGGGGACATACAGAACAGAGTCGAAAACCAGCTTCAGGAACTGACCACAAGACTCCAGAAACTTGAACCCGAAGGCCCCGAAGGCAAAACCGATGTGAAGCGAGCCCTTTTTGAACTGGGGGAGGCCGTCCGACATATGAAAAGCGTTATGCGGGAAATCCGCTCCATCGCTGATCGTACGCGAGAATCGGGGCCTGAGTTCCAGGGAGGGCCGGCCGGCATCTGGGATAAACAATATCAACGTGATGCTGAATTCGCCCGGGGCCGGATTGAGAGACGAAGCCAGCGAGCGCGGGCGCTGGTGACGGCGGGCGTGCTGGAGGCCCTCAAAGAAAAACCCGATCCCGCGCTCTACGCGCAGACGCGGAATTGGTCTTTGTTCCTGTATCGGCTTATCCGCGGAGAACTGGCCGGAGTCGGTGGCGTCGAACGTGAACAAGAGGAAGAGGATGAGGAAGCGGATCCCCATCTCGCGTTTCTGCGCCGCGAACTTAAGAAAGCGCTTCAGGCCGAAGAAATCGATTATTACCAGGCTGTCGCGCGCGAGTATCTGCAAAGCGTCCAGGACTACCTGGAGTATTGAGGACCTATCACATGAAAACGGAAACAAAAAGAAACGACGGGTGTCGGTTGACCACTGAATGGGTCTGGATGTTGACTTTCGCGGTCTCGCTGCTCGTAACCGTGTCGGGATTACAGGCGGGCCAGGTGGGGGTTTCTGGAGATAAAAATAACGAAGCGCCCACCCCCGAACGGGTTCAGTCGGCCATCGAAGGCGGATTGAATTGGCTGGCCGAGAAGCAGGTAACGGAAGGACCGAACGCGGGTAGCTGGCAGGCCCCGCGATACCCCACAGCGGCCAGCAGTTTCGCCGGACTCGCGTTTCTGGCGAACGGTCACCTCCCGGGTAAGGGAGAATATGGCCCGACCGTCGAGAGAACCATGCGTTACGTTCAAGATAGCATGACACCCGATGGTTATCTCGGTGCTCGGGGCGATTCAATGTACGTTCATGCCATTTGCACCCTGTTTGGTCTCTCGTACATGGGGATGACCGAGGATGAGAAACACGAAAAAGAACTGGCGGAATGGGGCCGAAAAAGCATCGAACTGATTCTCCGCGCACAAAAAGTCCAGAAACGATCCGCCGAACAAGGGGGCTGGCGCTACAGCCCGTACTCGGCCGTCAGTGATATGTCCGTGACCTCCTGGCAGCTGCTCGCTCTCCATGCGGCCCGCCAGTGCGGATATAACGTGCCGGACGAAGCATTCCAGGAGGCTCTGGAGTATGTCAATGGCGGTTTCGTTGAGACTGACGACGGAGAAGCAGGATTTGTGTATCGACCGGGAGTGAGCAAACGTCCCGAACCCGGCGTGACGGGGGCCGCGCTGTTTGTGAAGCGAGTCCTTGAAGAAGAACTCGATTCGCGTGCCCGAAAGGGCATCAAACTGTTGCGACAACACCCACCCTCCTGGGGAGGAAAACAGTACAAGGGGTATTTCTTTTTCGGAATGTTCTATATGGAGCAAGGACTGTTCCAGGTCGGCGGTGAACCGTGGAGACAATTCTATCCGGCTGCTCAGAAAGTGCTGCTTGAAAATCAGCAAGGAGATGGGCACTGGGGGTTTCCCCCCGACAATAAGACCGAAAGTCGTATGGCAGGGGAGGCGTACTCGACCGCCATGGCGGTTCTTATCCTGTCGCTGGATAAACAGTATCTGCCCATGTATCAGCGCCAGAAACGACTTTACTAACCGGGCGCAAAACCTGAAAATATACAGGGAGTTCTGAATACATCTTCAAATCACTTTTTGGTGAGGAGACTCAGCTGATGAAACGCAAAATGTCACTTGCCATTGCCATTATATTTTTCGCCGCTGCTGCGGGTCTGGCCGATGGTAAATGGAAACATATTACAAAAGAAGACGGATTGCCCGGTGACGAAATACAACTGCTTCTGCAGGACAAACAGGGGAAACTGTGGATCGGTACCGGCTCCGGGCTTGCGTTGCGACAGGGGGATGGCTTCAAGGTTTATCTCGAGAAAAAACGCATCTGGGATATGGTCCAGATCGACAAGAATCGCTTTTGGATCGGGACCCGCGGAGGGGTTATTTTGCTGCAGGATGGGGAAACAAAACACCTTTTCAAAGGCCACACGGTCGCCCCCATTGTGCATTACAGGAAGAACGTCTTCTGGGCGATCGGAAAAAATCCCGGCACCCAGCGAAATACTCTTGCCGGGGGAACCACTGAGGGATGGGAACCCATAGAGCCGTTTAAAGGAAAAAAAGTAGTAGATCTTTTCCGGCAGAATGACGGGACGATCTGGGTTGCTGAAGACGGTAATGGTGTCTACCGTATCGAGCAGGATAAAGGACCCGAAGAAGCCAAACATCATCTCAGCGGATTCAATGTGACAGTCATCTCTCAGGATTCCAAAGGAGGGGTGTGGTGCGGGGTCTGGGGCCGAGGGGTCCGTGTCTTCAGGGACGGTAAATGGACGAGCCATCTTGCCGATGAAGAAACATACGTTTTCGATATCGAAGAAGACGCCGAGGGTCATGTGTGGGTGGCGACCAACTCGTCCGGGTTGTGGGAATACGACGGCAAGGATTGGAAAAACCATCTGCGGGAAGAAGGACAGATTAACATGCTGGCCACCACTTCCGATGGGCGCGTCTGGATCAGCACCCAAATGTTGGGCGGACTGCGTTACTGGGACGGCAAGAAATGGCAGTTTGCCCTTGATAACCGACTTCCGTTTCGTTGCCTCCTTGAAACAAATAAAGGTGATGTCTGGGCGGGTTCGGTTCTGGGCGGGGTGTTCGTTCTTGAGTAAGTTTCGTTTTGGTTTGACATAAACATGTGGCAGAAAAACCTGCGTTGTCTTGACAGGCGAAGGTCTTACCTTTACATTTACAAGCGTTATTGTGGCATTTTGTCCTATTCAGCCGTGTGGTTGAGGGTACTACCAAAAGTATTGGTGGTGCCGAGTTAACACCGACTTTTGTGATAAGAGAAAGGGGTGGAGCAGGTATGTATACCCTGATGAAGGTTGAGACAAGTTCGGGAACCGTTCATATCGGATTGAGGCTGCTGAAAAATGGATCGGCTCATACGCTGTGCGGTCGCAAGCTGAATGCGGAAGCTTCGGGCGAGGACGTAAAAAAGAAGATCAATTGCAAAAGCTGCCTCAACAGCCTCAAGAACTTCGTCGAAGAGAACAATCTCTAATATTGTTTCTTCGGTGACGTTCCCCACATCTTAAGAATACATCTCACTGCCTGTCATTTCGGAGTGATGGGGTGGGAGGTGGTCATTTTCCAGACCGTGTCTGTGTCAGTACAATCACGACGCGGTCTTTTTATTTAATGTGTTTTCGATTGACTCGATCCTAACCCACTTAAATGGTATGTATACACGCGAGTTTCCGGTTCATTACCTGCCATCAATTCCGAGAGTATGTTAACGGCCTTTCGTGCGAAATCATCCGGATCGTATTCGATCCGTGCCGTCGGGAAAGGATAGGAGATATCCGATCCTTTGTTGGCGAGTGTTACGTCAACCGGTATTTTTGGACGTTTTGACGTCGAAGCCGGATCGCCAAATAGATTTTTACCAGTGTCCAGGTTTCACAGCATCTGATTCCCTGCTTTTAGCAACAATTAGCCCCACAAAGCAGTGCCGAAATAGGGTTCTTACGTTAGGGGTAATACGATGACCTGCCCGCCCTCGGTCTCACCGCTTAAAGATTCGTTAGCCCGTCTTTTTCAGTAGTTTCTTCCTCATCCACCGGTGGCAATTCAGTTTCTTCTTCAGCCTCAACATTGGTCTTAGCAACTTCTGTTTCTTCCGGGGTTTCGTCATCCTTTTCACCTGGAGTTTCCTTATCTTCCCCTGCCTCTTCAGTCGTTTCCTCTTCGTCAGCTTTGCTGAGAAAATCTTTCTCTATCTGATCCTCTTCCGACGGGACATCGCTGGATTTGCCTGGCACTTCGTCTTCTCCCGCGAATACGTCTTCGGCATTTTTCCTCTTGCGGACCATACTCTCTATCCCATTGATACGGCTCAGGCCAGTTTCCAGCTCGGCCCGCATCTGGTCAAGCATTGCGCTGATTGAGTTGTCAAAAGATTCAAAGACGCTGGAGAGTTCACTTTTATAACCTCTGGCAATCGCATTTTTGAATTCGTCGAGCCGGTCGAAGACTCCGGGCATTTCTCTTTCCACTTTTTGAACGTGGTTGCGGAGGGAGTCAAATTCGTTTCGCAGCTGTTCGATCTCGGCATCAGTTTTGGCGATTCTCCCCGACAACTCGGAGGACCTGTCTTCAAGCATTTCTGTCTGCCTGGAATGAAGCCCCTGAGTTCGTTCTTCCATCCCGTCCAGTTTTGTGTCCATTTTCCGATTCAGCAGGTTTTCCAGATCGTCTCTCAGATCTGAACGAAAATCCGAAATTTGGTCCTCCAGATCATGGAGCTTTTCGTTGACATTTTTTATTTCAGCCCGAGCTTCGGCCGCAGTTGCTCGCGAGCGCGAAAGCAAGAAGAGGAAAATGATAATTATAATAAAAGCGACAGCCTCGCAGAGCAGGGGAATAAGAGTAGCCCAATCGCCCTGAGAGATCAGGTTTTGAATGTAGTCGATGGCACCTGACATACCCGCACCTCCTTGATCAGAGATTTTAATCGCTTCCTTTGCTGCACGTTACGTTACCAATAGCGCGCTTCCAGCACAAGTCTCAGGTTTGCCGGTCGCCGGAAAGGCGCAACGATATTCCCAGGGGAGTGTAAATTTAATTTAACGCATTGCGCCGGAGACTGGATTAGCTCTGGCCCGCAGAATTTCTAACTGCACATTATTCTTTTGCACTGCTCAGTCCGTGTTTTGTCTTTTCCCAGTAGCTCGGTCGGGTTATGAGCTGCAGGAATCCTTTCCAGGCGCCGATACTGGCCAGAATCCAATAAAAAGGTACCAGCAGGCAGTGTTTGATAAGGTCATAGTCGCCCCTTTGAAACGTTGCCAGCATCGTTGAATAAATGAACAAAAAATTGCCCAGGAACAGACAGAGCAACCCCCAGAGGATAAGGGGGAAAGGGAACAGTTCACTGAATGCTTCCCATCGAAAGGCAAACCACACGCTGGTGAGAAACCAGTAGATAGGATTTATCAGAAGACACAAAAACGTGCCTCCCACCATCATATGGAATGCGAAAGTTTTTCTCAGCCCCAATGTTCGCAGGGATGCCAGAGGATGTCGCAGGTGAACGAGGTAGGTTTGGATATATCCTTTTGCCCACCGCGAACGTTGTCGCACCCAAAACCCCAGAGCACTGCACGCCTCTTCCCAGGTAGTAGAGTCGATGATCCGTGTCCGATATCCTTTCATGGCCAGTCGCATGCCGAGGTCGCAATCTTCAGTTACGTTATAAGGATCCCAGCCCAGCAGTTCTTTGAGTTTTTCTACTTTGAAGTGATTTGACGTGCCGCCGAGCGGTATGGGGGCTTCGAGATAGTCGAGTCCTGGTAACATAAGATCGAACCAGACGGAGTAATCGGTCGTGAACCAGCGGGTCAGAATGTTCTGCCGCTGGTTATAAAAGTTTAATTTTGCCTGCAGACACACTACACCGGGGCCAACTTTTCGGAAACCACAGACGGCTTTTCGAAGTTGGTCGGGTTCCGGGCGGTCTTCTGCATCATAAATCACAAGATATTTGCCGCGGGCAAGTCCAAGTCCGAGATTGCAGGCTTTAGGTTTGGTTTTGGGTTGGACATCAGGAACGATCACGACTCGGACATAGTCTGGCAGTTCGAGGCCTCGTGAGGCACGAATCGTATCGTAATCGCCTTCTTCGAGCAGGAGCAGCACATCAAGCTTGTTTTTCGGGTATTCGAGTGCTTCCAGGCCATCCAGAAGTTTTGGCAACACCTCGGCCTCTTTGTAGAGGGGGACGAGGATCGAATACACGGGGAGATCTTCCTCTCGTATCGCATCCAGTTCTTCTCTACGGAAGCTCATTTCTTTACGTGATGTTATGGAAAGGTGGATCAGGTAAGATTTGAAAGCCACCACGACGAGGTAAAACGCGAGACAAACGCCATTTGCAGCGATGAGTGTCGTGGTCCAATCGAAAAGAGCTCCCGCAATCAGGAACGCCAGCAGCCCGAGAAGGACCAATTTTTGCATACCGTTAAGCACCATAACGGCACTGAGATCGGGGTGTTGCTCCGGGAGAGCATGCATAAAGCCCCGAGCTTCTGGAGTGATTGTGGCTTCGTTGGGGTGATTCTTTTCCACTATCTTGCCTTTTTGGTACTGCGATGCTTTAAGCGCCGGCAGACTTTTCTCTTCTCTATGGCGCCATAAGACGATACCGGCTCCCTATTTTTTAACCGGTTGCCCCTCTTGTAGCAAGGCGAGACGAGCGAAATTAAGTGCGTGACGGGTAGCACGCCCTTTAATTCTCCACCGATCCCCCCGCAATTGCAAACGGTGTGACCAAACTTTGTCAAAGAGGCTGACACCGACAAAAACCAAACCGACGGGTTTCTCCGCAGTTCCTCCCGTCGGGCCTGCAATACCGGTTGTGCTGAGGGCCAGATCTGCCCCTGTTGTGTGTGCAACTCCTCTTGC
>JAGXLK010000104.1 GCA_018334735.1 Planctomycetota bacterium
CAACTTAAAATCAGTGATCAGCAACGAGGCGAACGCTACGTTGAGAAACGATTGGCTTTAACTGCTTTTTCGCAAGGAAGATACAGACATCTTCCGGCACAGTAGCACTGGCCGGAAATTGTGAACACTTCTTGTTGTCGTAAGTTCTTACTCCTAAACGGCATGCGCCGTTTTATATAGCCTGCATCCGTAAGATGCAGGCTAGCGTTGTCAGAGCAATTGAGAAGGTAGCCAATAAGGCGTCTGCCAGCAATTCTTCCCACGGATGTAACGAAGTGTTAAATTCCGGGGCCCTATATGTCAACGGCGGCTATCGAAACAAACGGATTGACCAAAGAGTACCACTCCCTATTGTCGGGGAAAGATATCCCTGCCGTTGATCATCTCGACCTGGCTGTGCCGCAGGGGACGGTATTCGGTTACCTTGGGCCCAACGGAGCGGGGAAAAGCACCACTCTGAAATTATTGCTTGATTTAACGCATCCGACCGAAGGGACGGCAAAGATTCTGGGCCGAAAACCCGGAGATACCAGGGCCAAGAGCAAGATTGGTTACATGCCGGAAAAGCAAAATTTCTACAATTACCTGACGGCCAGGGAACTACTGGATTACAGTGCGAAATTCTATAAGATGAAACGTTCGCAGCGCCGTAAAACCATTCCCCGACTGCTCGAGTACGTCGGCCTCGAAGATGTTAAAGGAGCAAGAATAAAGACGTTTTCGCTGGGGATGAAACGCCGCCTTGGCATGGCGGAAGCAATGCTGAACGACCCGGAGCTTTTGCTTCTGGACGAACCGCTGTCCGGGCTTGACCCGCTTGGTAGAAAGCATTTCAAAGATCTCATTAAACGGCTATCACGCAACGAGGGGAAAACGGTTTTTTTGTGTTCACACGTGTTGGCAGAAGTAGAAACTATTTGTGAGATGGTGGGCATTCTCTCGCGAGGCCGGCTTTTATTGAAGGAATCGATGGACAAGTTGCCCAAGATGCACCGTGTAGAATTTACAATTGAGGACGCAACAGAGGAGACGGTTGAAGCTTTGCGGAAGGCCGGAATGACGGTAGAGATAAAAGATGGGCGTGCGATGGCTTCGACATTAGGCCAACAGAAGGCAGAAAAAGCGCGAGAAGTTCTGCAGTCATACCCCGGTGAGTGCCTGGAAGAAACGGTGACGTCTGAATCGCTGGAAGAATTTTTTGTCCGTGTGATTAACGAGTCTGAAGAGGGCGAAAAACATGCATAACATTCTTGTGATCGCACAGGGCACACTTGTGCGTCAGATTCGAAACAAAGTCCTCTATCTGCTTATTATCATCTCCCTCTGTTTTGTCGCCGTGGGATCAATGTACCGAGTTCTGTCCTTGGGCGCTGAAATAAAGCTAATGAGGGATCTTGGCCTGGCAGGGATCAGCCTCATCGCTATGGCCGTCGCCGTGTTCGTGGGCTCGAACGAAATCGGGAAAGAAATCCGGGAGGGAACTGTGGATGACCTGCTGGCAAAACCACTGGGACGCGATGAATTTATCCTCGGTAAATATCTCGGCACATTTATTGTTGCCGCTCTCAACATTGCTCTAATAACGATCGGGTTCGTCATTATTCTCGTCTGGCACAAAGGCACACCCGCTCTGGGTTTGTTGCGGTCAGTTGTATTAAGCCTGTGCGAAGCCGGCATCCTGATTGCTGTGGCTGTTTTCTTCACTTCTTTCCTTCCCGAAGCAGTGAGCGCAGTCATAACATTTCTGTTTTTTGTCATCGGACACGGGGCCCACATGTTGCCTCTTATCTCCGACAAGTCGGGGGAACTGCCCGTCAAAATTCTCAGCACAGCTCTCTTCTACATATTGCCCAATTTGCACCACTTCAACGTCAGGGCAAGCATCGGACAGGAAGTTCAGGTACCGTGGGCCTACACTGCTTGCTCCATTTTGTACGGCCTCTGTTACACAGGGATGTTGTTATGCATCAGCCTTGTAGTTTTCCGGAAAAGGGAACTGTAAAATGCGAGAGGCACGCACAATATATGTCGTTCTCATCTCGCTGCTGTTTTTTGTTGGTTCCATCGGGATCAGCCGAGAACTTCAGGGATACAGGAAGGAACGGCCAAGTTTTCGCCAGAAGGTCACTCACATTCCGATGGGAGGTTTCGAAACCGTCACGGCCGATGTCCTCTGGATGCGCCTGGTTCAATACATGGGCTCTCCCAGCCAAGACCAAAGACATCAATATGTAAGCAGGGTTGCGGGACAGCTCGATTCCATAACGAGGCTGGACCCCCGTTTCAAGATTGTGTACGATCATGGCGTGCTTTTCCTTGCGGTTAATAAACCAGCAGAAGCGCTTGATCTGGTGGACCGTGCGATTGAACACATTCCCGGGGGCGATTATGGATGGCGTTTGCCTTTCTACGGAGCTTTTATAAGCTACAGGTACTGGGACCATCCAGATCGTTATAAAAGAAGTCTCCAGTACATGAAAAAACTGGAGAGTATCCCGGATGCCCCCGTGTTTGCGAAACGCTTCAGGGCTCGAATACTGGAGAAAAAGCAGGATTATGACAGTGCTTTCCTCGTTTGGCAAAAATTATTCTTGGCCGCACAAAACCCTCATGACCGCAGTATCTCCTGGAAAGGCATGAGACGAGCGGCCGCAGAGGTGGCCGGAGAAACTGCGGATAAGGAGCTGAGAAAGAAAGCATTATCCATCCTGGAAAAAGGCGAAGTAACACCGGAACCAGAAATAATATCCGGAGAAAAGCAGGGACAAGATCTTGGACAAAATAAGTAATCGTATCCTGCTCTTAGTGGCTCTTGTGCTCGCGCTGTGTGGACTGAGAATCCGATGGTATCTTGATCAGAAATTTGAAACACTTGTGCCGGAAGCCGGAGACGCGGAAGTTGGCATACTTGATTCTTTTTTCCTTGAAACAGGAAACGAACTGAGGGAGAAAGAAGAAAAGTAAATTCATGGAATCATAAACGATATCTGGACAAATGCCGCACCAGCGGTTCCGTTTCCGCGAGAGACCTGGTCCCGTGGTATATGTTTATCGTAGTGCTGATGGCCGGTCCCGATATGCTGCCGACCATGATGACGATCGGTACCGGCAATTTTCCAGACGACAACACAGTTGCTCAGTCCTTTAAAGCAAATGGCCTTCACGTAGACCTTATCACCCTTAAAATCTCGGCTATATGTCTCTTCGCTTTCTTCTGTGGAAAGTGTCGCGACCTGCTCACCACTCAAATTGGTGTAGGAATAGCTCTGATGGTATATCTTTTCCTGCTCTTTCGTTGGGTCCTCGTATTTTGACCGTTGTCTTTTTGCTGCATGCCCTGTCCGTTCATTTCTTCGTTCCGGCAAGGAATCAGTCTCGTCCCCTCAGATCACGGGCAACAAGCATAATTCCCGTGGCCTCCCCTTGTTCCATTATAGGCGAGGAGCTGACCTCCACGGGCACTTCCTCTCCCGTATTATCTTGCAGTTTCGTCTTATAGACACGTCGGCGCACATCACCGGAAAGTCTCGCATCACGTCGCATTTTCATCGATGTAAGTTCCGACTCGGGCAGGAAATCAGTTACGTTCATTGAACAGACTTCATCTTCGCTCAAACCGACAAATTCTAACCCCGCGCGGTTCAAGTATTGAATACCTCCATCGAGATCATGCACGCAGATGATGTCCTGCATCGTCTCGGCCACAAGGCGGTATTTTTTCTCGCTCTGCCGAAGGGCATCTTCGGCGCGATCACGTTGTTGCGCAAGCTCGAGTTTTCGTAGCCCAAATGCGAGATCATCCACCATTTCCTGAAACAATTCTTTTTCTTCTGGGTTCTCCGCATACCGCAGAGAAACGCAAGAGATGAGAACCCCGTAGATCCTTCCCTCGGATTCGAAACGACACGCCAGAACCCCGTCATGCTGGCAGGTGGATGCAAGGGGACAATTTTCACATACTTCTTCATCCCTGGCAACTACCCGCGGGCCTGTTTTTCGAATGGCTTGTTCCGCACAGCCCGGCAACTCTTTTAGTTGGACGGCGTCGGGCTCCAGCCCCGCTTGAGCCTGCAAAATAAGTTCATTTGAATTATCTAACAAACCAATCCAGGCAAACTCATAATCGTTTCTTCGCGTCAAGCTGCGGCAGGCCTTTTGTATGAGCTCATCTCGCTGATCTTCACGGACAATTACCTGGTTGACATTTCGAATGGCCTGCAGAACTGCATTGAGGTGGCGAAGGCGTTCCTGAGCTTCTCGCCGGTCCGTGATATCGAGACTTATTCCGCCCAGAAGGGGCGGTCGACCCTCCCGAGGAATGGGAAACTTGTGACTCTCGTAAACATGCTCAATACCTTCCTTGTCGGGGACAGATTCTTCTACGACGAGGTATCCATCTTCCAGCGCTTTCTGGTCATCCGCCATCATCGGCCGGGCTACATCGTCCGGGAACAGCTCATCCGATCGTTTCCCGATCCACGAATCATCAGCACCAATTACGTCCTGCATATAGCGGTTCAAATAGATGTTGCGCCCTTTGGCATCTTTTATGAAGACGGCGGCCGGCAGATAATCCATGAAAAGTGAAAACCGTTCTTCGCTTTCCCTGACCGCGTGTTCAGCCAGCTTACGTTCCGTAATATCTCGGACGACAGCGAGCAACAGCCATTCTTCTCCAACCTGGAAACGATTCAAACTCACGTCAGCATAAAAATCCGTTCCGTCCGAACGGGAGTGGACCCATTCAAAAGATTGTGCCATTCCCTGGTAGGCCAGTTCGAATTTCTTTTTGCCTTTTTCAACTGAATCACGGCCGTCCGGCTGTTCAGGTGGCGAAATGTCGAACGGATGTTTGCCAATGATCTCGTGTCTTGCGAGTCCGAACATCTGCTCCGTAGCCGGATTGCAGTCGATAAATTCTTCGCCCCTAATTACGAAAATGGCGTCGTTCACCGACTCAAACAAACTGCGATATTTCTGCTCGCTTTCTTGGAGTTGTCTCTCCGTGCGCTTCCGGGAGTCACGCGTGCGAATGTTGCTAACAGCATAGGCAACATCATCTGCCAGTTCTTCCAACAAACTGACCTCGTCCTCGTCAAAAGCTGCGGCGTTCTTTGAGTAAAGATTCAGCGCTCCCAGAACTGTTTCCTCGACGGTAAGAGGCAGAGCAATCGATGACCGGAACCCTCTGGCTGTCGCTTCAGGTTTCCATGGCTCGCAGGAATCGTCGGTGGCGTTATCGTGATAAATATTCGGTTCGCCCGTCCGAATGGCCGTTCCGGTTGGTCCGCAGCCCAGTTCATTGTCCCCCCATCCCACTTCGATAGAATCCAAATAGCCCTCTTCGTCACCGGCGCAAGCGACCGGTCGCACCCGCTTTTGCTCGTCGTCCTCCGCTATTCCAACCCAGGCCATCTTGTACCCGACATCATCAACAAGAAGCTGACACACTTTCCGAAACAGTTCTTCTTCACTTTCAGCCTGGACAACAACGCGGTTGCACTGGCTCAGGGCCCGTAACGCCCTGTTCGTCTTACGCAATTCGTCCGTTTTCCTGCGGAGATCCTCGGTCTGAGTCTTGAGCTGACTTCGCAAGAAGGCATTTCCCAAAACCGCAAGAACAAGCATAGCGAACACAATCAGTAAAACGTATATTACCGCCGACGGCATGCCCCCAAAATCATCTTCCTGAACCCACCGTCCAAGAATTGAATAATAGATCGACTCTTCGTCGTCCTTCCATTGAGTGAGATGCTTATCAATAGAAGAAAGCAAATCAGCATTCTTACCTTTGCACACTGCGAAGTGAAGCTGGGAAGGACCGACAATTATCGAGGTTCTTGCCACTTGAGGACCCATTTTATAATGCTGCGCGTAGAGTCGGCTGATAACACCGGCGTCCACCTCCCTCTGGCTGATCTTCTCAAAGACCTGGCCAAAATCCTCGACTTCCAGATACTCACATTCGATATGAAATTTTTCTGCACGGTTGCGGAATGCCTCAGCGTAGATGTCACCCTTCATCACGGCCACCCGTTTCCCTTTTAAATCAAGAAGATCCGAGATGTTTAGACCGTGCGCACGGTAAACATAAGCCCAGTTGGGAAGGACCGTGACGGAATTGAAATCAAATTTCCTATCCCTCTCGGGTGAATATCCAATCGCAACAAGCAGATCGATATCCCCATTCTCGAGATTATTCAGACATTCCAACCAGCTGCCCGGCACGTACTGAATCCGCCATTCTTCGATTTCCGCTATCGCTTCGATAATTTCCGGGAAAAATCCCCGCGGAGTCCCCGCCTCGTCCAGAAAAACTTTCGGTCTGTTCTGATAAACACCGACGCGAACCTGCCTCCTTTTCTCGCCAGCGTAAGCCGCGAAGCAAATAGCCAGTATTGCGAATAAAATGAGCGATAGTTGCCTTTTCAATGTCCAACCCCAATTGGGAGGTATCCAGTGTAACGCGCCTTTTACACTTTCATCATCTAAGTTACAGGACACCATCGCAGAATGGTAAACCCTTTTCGTCCTTTCATTTGCTTCAGGTCGCTCTCGTCCACTCAAAACCCCTCCGTAAACCGACAAATCCTCTTGGAGGAAGAATATCAGCGTAAGATGCCTGTTGTCAAGCACGCACGGCAATAATGTCTAATTAAGCAACAATACAAAGCCCTTCCCGGTAAAAAAAACAAATACGGAAGAAATCCTTCCTTGTTGCCCTTGACAGAGGTTATGTTTCGCACTATATTTATCGTATACCACAACATAGGTGCCTGTTGAATGAGCGACACAGGGACAGCAAAATATCATGTTCTGGCCTCCCGGCTCCGCGAGTGTATCGCTAAAGGGGAGTGGGATCCAGGAGAAAAACTTCCTCCTCGCCGTCAACTGCAGGAAAGTCTCGGCGTCAGCAGTATTACGGTCCAGCGGGCTTTTGACTCACTCATTGATGAAGGTTTTGTGGTGCCGCGCGGCCCTCGTGGTACGTTCGTAAGCCCACGTCCGCCTTGCCGTTATCGTTACGGCCTGGTCTTTGACCGGGAACCTGACGGGTGGGGCTGGTCGCGTTTCTTCGAGACAATCAAAAAACAAGCACATGCCATCGAATCCGATGGGCACTCTTCTTTCAAAATGTATTTTGGCGCGGGAGGCCATCGGGATCAGAGAGCAACTCGTGACCTTTTCAACGATCTGCGTCAAAACAAATTGGCCGGCGTAATTTTGAGCCGAAATATCCCCGGAAGTGGCGAATGGCCAGTCTGGAGCGAAACCAATATCCCGGGAGTCGTCATACAAAGCAGCCCCACTCAT
>JAGXLK010000105.1 GCA_018334735.1 Planctomycetota bacterium
GGGAGGTCTTGTTTTCCCGGTGCGGGGCGCACCGGTCCTTTCGGATTGACTGTCGCCCACATCTCCGGTTGTTTTCTGATGGCGACAATAAACTTCGCAGAGCCCCGCGGTTTTTTTGGGGATTTGCTATTTCAGCCCCGGTTTCTTTCGGGTCCCTCCTTTTTCCCCGCAGGCGCCATTTCAACGGCTTACGACACTTACGGGAAATTAACATTTTCTTCACAGCGTGCTGATGCCCGGGGGTTATCGTGTTGCTGAGAGCGATATTACTTTTGGCAACTTTATCAGAGTTCGGGTCTTATTCACACGTGAGGTCTGGGCATTCTTCATTCTCCAGGACACGGGGTTTTGCCGTCAGAGCCTAATCCCGCCGGGAGAATCGGAGGAAATAAGAACGAGTAATAAAGCCGAAAGGCGATTGGGAATAACAATGACTTTCAGGAGGAGGAAGAAACAAGCAAAGAAACACGGATCCTTTGTTTTTAGAGCTACTTTTTTCAGGAAAACGCAGAGAAACTGTTAAAGGAGAACAGTACCGATGAAAGATCTTAAGATAGTGGCGATTGTGGTCTGTGCGCTTCTCTTGAATGCCGTCACAGCACAGGCTGTGCACAAAACAGGAAGCGAGCCCACCGGAGTCGAGAAGAGGGAACAGCCCCTTTTGCCGGGTTTCAACATATTCGGTGACAGCTTGCTGGGAACGGCCGGCCTGGATAAGGCTATCGAAGAAGGCGACCTTGCCGGCGAGGCCGGTGTCTATTTCGAAGGCACCGACCCGGATGACCCCGATCCCAGTGTGGGGGAGGGCCAAGATGAGGATTACTTTTTCGGTACCGCTTATATCGAGATGGCTTTTGAAAGCGCCTCGATGAACGGACTCCAGTTTGGTATCGGCGCCATCGCCGTGAACGAACTGTGGTGGGATCGCGAAGAGTGGAACGGAAGCAATTTCGTCGACACCGCCGCCTTCGGCGACGATTACACCGATAACTATGACGACGACGCTGCTTTGAACATGGCGTATCTCAAATTCACCTTCCCCAACACCAAATCGTCCGTTCTGGTGGGCCGGAAGGAATTTGAAGAATCTATCGTTATGGACGGTGATTTCCATCAGGGAATCGAGATCGCCATTAAAGATCTCGAAATGGTCGATATCTACCTCTCCGCCGTTGAGGAATGGGCCGATGATTCCGGTGCCGATGAGATTGGCGGTGAGACGCTGATGGAAGATGGAAATTCCGATGCCGACGACTGGGGTTATTCCCTGCTCGTTGACTTCGGTGGAGATAACTTTTCGCTCAAGCCGTTCGTCCACCAGCACTCGGACGTCGTCCTCTCATATGGTGTCGAAGGCAACGCCGAATTCGATATCAATGAGAACATGTCACTTTCGATTGATGGTGCCTGGAGTGAACACTCCGAAGATACCCCCGATTCCGTCTCTGCGACCGACGACGATTGGAATCAGTATCTGCTGGGCGGCGCGGCCCAGGTCGGCGGTTTCTCATTCGGTGGCGGTTTCTACGCCAGGAGTGACGACGCTGACAGCGCTGCGGTTGGAACGGGCATCTTCCAGGACGATTTTTCTCCGATGGAAGAGATCGAAGACTGGGCCGATACGACGATCTATTTCGTCGAGGTTGGCTACGATTTCGGTGCCATCAAGACGAATATCGTCTACGGAATCGCCGATGATGACAAAGACGGTGCCGGCGAGACGGACAGTGATGCCGACGAGATTGATCTTGAACTGGAGGCCCAGATCACCGATCGGGTCGCCTTCGAAATCGTCTACGCGGATGTCAATTTCGATGAGACCGACGAAAACAACGATTACGGTTACTGGGAAGGTGGAGTCAGTGTCAGTTTCTAAACTTTAGTAGCTTCCCGCGCCCCGAGGGGTGCGCTTACTTCCTGTTTACTTACCGGAAACCAGGAGAAAGCAGGCAAAGGGATGAGACGACCGGCGATTAAACAAACGCTCATGCTGCGCTCACATTTCTCTAACAATTCGCTCGTAAAATTCAAAAGAGATGGAGCGATGAGACATTTGTTATTGCTGTCGTTTCTCCTGTTTCAAAAGCTTTGTCCTGGCAATCCGTTTTTTACCGTTCCTCAAACCAGTCTCAGCCGTTTCATGAGGGCTGATTACGGGGAAAGCACCTTCGTACTCGGACAAGTTTTAACACCTTAACAAGGAGAAGGAGAGTAGCAATGTTCGCAAGGATGAAAATTGTTGCAATAGCTGGGCTTATAGTTGTCATGTTGGCAGCGTTCGGTTTCACCCCGACCGCGATGGCCAGGGAGAAAGTCGTGATGGACGGTTCAACGACCGTTTATCCGATTGCGAAAGCTTTTGCCGGTTATTATATGGCGAAGCATCCTGACGTGAAGGTCACTGTGAGCGGGACCGGCAGTGGTAACGGCGCCAAAAGCCTTGTCCAGGGCAGTTGCGACATCGCGTGCATGTCGCGGTTTATGAAGGACAAGGAGTTCAAAATGGCGATCGATGATGGCATTCACCCGGTCTTTCATACCGTCGCGATGGATGGTATTGCCGTAGTCGTTCACCCGAGCAACCCGGTCAACGGGCTGACGCTGGAACAGCTGCACAAAATCTACAACGGCAAAATCACGAACTGGAACGAAGTTGGTGGCCCTAACAAGGACATTGTCGTGATCAGCCGCGACAGTACCAGCGGAACCTTCGAGGTTTTTGGAGATCTGGTTCTCAAAGGTGATCGTCTCACTGGAGGGGCCGAACGAGCGGCCAGTAACGCCGAGGTCCAGCAACGCGTGAAAACCACTCAGTCCGCCATTGGTTACCTGGGACTCGGTTACATCGAAGGTGTCAAAGCCGTCGCCGTTAACGGCGTGAAACCGAACCTGAAGACTGTCGGTTCGGGACAGTACGCCATCGCGCGTCCGTTGTTCATGGTTACCAACGGATATCCTGCGCTGGGTTCGCCCGAGCAGGCCATCGTGACCATGTATCTGAAACCTTACGGGCAGGAGATGATCAAAGACATCGGTTACGTGCCCGTGACCCAGTACTAAGCGAGTCAGCATTCTAGGAGATCCTTGAGGAACCGCCCGCCTTCGCGCGGGCGGTTTCTTCGGGTAATCGGAAGTATGAGGAGTCCGATGAAGGAACCCCAAAGAGACGAACTTCAGCTCAGCCGAAGAGCTGAGATTGGGAATTGGATCAAGAAGACCCTGGGGCGAGGGTTTCTTCTTCTGGTTACTGTCATTTCGGCAGCCGGGATTCTGTTCATACTGGCCTTTATGTTCAAAGATGCGTTCCCCTTTTTTCGGGAAGTGGGGCCTTTCGGTTTTTTCCACAACGACGTTTGGGATCCGACCGCTGAGGGAGCCCGGCGCAGTTTCGGAGCTCTGGGAATATTTCTCTCGACCGGTCTGGTGACTTTTGGAGCCTGTTTAGTCTGTGTACCAATGGGCATTTCGGCAGCGGTTTGCCTGAGCGACGTGGTACCATTCGGCGTTCGTCAGGTCGTCAAACCCATTATTGAATTGCTGGCGGCCATCCCCTCGGTGGCCTATGGCTTTTTCGCTCTTATCGTGTTTGCACCACTATTGCAAAATGCCGGCGGGCCGATTCTGTCGGTTGTCCTCTGGGTGGTTTCGGCTCCCACGGCGCTTCTGGGATCGATGGTGCTCAGCGAGGTGATCAGCGCTTTCTTTTCCGAGAACGCCGCCAAATTCATCCGTCCTGTCCTGTTCATCGTCATGTTTGTTGCTTGCCTGTGCGTAATATACTTCGCCGGTTCGTGGCTTTACAATCTTAAGATTGAACAGGGAGCCAACGCTTTAAATGCTTCTCTGTTTCTGGCGCTTATGGCTTTGCCCACCGTGGTCAGTGTCTGTGAGGATGCCCTCACGGCGGTAGGACGGGAAATCCGGGAAGGAAGTTACGCGTTGGGGGCGACCCGGGCCGAGACGATGATCAAGGTGGTGATTCCCGCCGCCAAGGGCGGGATCTTGGCCGCGATTCTGCTGGGAGTGATGCGCGCGGTGGGAGAGACGATGGTGGTGGTGATGGCGGCCGGTAAAGCCACCCAGATACCAAAGCCCTGGTATAACCTTTTGAGCCCCGTGCGTCCGATCACGGCCACGATCGCCATCGAGATGGGGGAAGTGGCCCGCGATACAACGCACTATCACGCGCTGTTTGCTCTGGCTTTTATTCTTCTGCTTTTCTCCTTTGCTTGCAACCTTATGAGCGAGTGGTCGGTTCGGCGAACCCGCAAGAAACTTGGAGGCTGACCATATGCGTCTTTCAACAAGAAAATTGCTTGATAAAGCCTTCGCAGGGACGGGGTTTTTCTCTTTGTTCCTGATGATAGCCGGACTGGCCGTGGTGATTATTCCGATATTTTGGCGTGGGATTCAGGCGGTCGTCTTCCGCTCTACAGTGGAGAGAAGAGAGTATTTTTGGGACTATCGCGACCGGGGCAACAAGAAGAAAATGGCCGGGGAGATAGAAAGAACCGATCGAGCGCGAGAGCCGGTCTATGAGAAGCTGGCTGAGTATGAGACACCGGCCTGGGATTATCTCACGCAGACCGTTGGGTCGAAACAGGTTTCCGAAGAACTCCGGCGGCGGGTCCGAGAAAGGTCGATCGGTTTGGAAAAAGCTCTCACCCAGGTCCGGACCGATATCGGGTGGAGCGATCCATCGGTCCGTGGCCAACTGAAGGATTGGGAGAAACTTTACGCGGAGTATTTCGAGATCAAAGATCGTCTGCGAAGGTTACTGGGCCCGTTTCCCTACGATGATGTCCCTCCCCTGACCCGGTCTCAGTATGGTGTGACTCGCTGGGATAAAGCAAAGAGGTATCTGCATGATTTTCTTTATCGCAAAGATTATGTCCAGCCCGATAACAGTGAGCGGGGGGAAGGGGCCATTCACTTCGGGGAACTCGTGGAGGTGCGACGGTCCAAACGCTATCAACACAAGGGTGTAAAACTGGAGGATCTGACTGAAGAGGAGAGAGGGCAGGTAGAGCGTGACAGGGATCTGGCTTCGGTTTTCCCCTATGTGGAGGAGAATCTGGAAGAGATGCTCAATCCTCATTGGACGATTTACTGGCGTTTTTTCTTTGATAGACCTGACACGAAGAGCGGTTACTTTTTCGGTGGCATATGGCCGAGTGTGCTGGGGACGCTTTTGCTGGCGGTTGGAACGATGATCATTGCGACTCCGATGGGGGTCATCTCGGCCGTTTATCTGACACAGTACGCGGGCGAAGGTCGGTTGATCAGCCTTTTGCGGGTGTGCATCAGCACGCTGGCAGGAGTGCCCAGCGTCGTGTTTGGGCTTTTTGGACTCGCCTTTTTCATCAACTGGATGCATCTGTCGAGCAATTTGGGTTCATGGATGGTTCAACTCGGTTTAACGGAAGATGCCGGACGTGGGCGCAGTGTCCTGATCGGTTGTCTGACCCTTGCTCTTCTTGTTTTGCCGACAGTTATCCGGGCCTCTGAAGAGGCAATTCGGGCCGTTCCGAAGTCCTATAAGGAAGGTTCGTTGAGCCTTGGGGCCACCAAGTGGCAGACCATTGTGAGGGTCATTCTACCGGCTTCGCTGCCCGGTATTATAACCAGCATAATCATCAGCATGGGCCGGGCCGCCGGGGAGACGGCCCCCATTCTTTTCACCGCAGCCGTGGCTTTCAGCGGAGGCGAATCAATCGGATTGCTCGACAGTTTGATCAGCCCAACTCCGGCCCTGCCCTATAGCATATACATGACCATTGGGGAGCCATCGGGCAGTGAAATTCGTCACGTCCAATACGGAATGGTTTTTACTTTGATTGGTCTGGTGCTGCTTTTGAACGTTACCGCGATTATTTTGCGCGCTAAGACTTCGAAAAAACTGCGAGGATAGGAGAGACGGCAGATGGGAATGACTGACATCAGCTTGAAACCTCGGGATGCACTGCCTGCTGACGATGGGGCGGAGGCTATTGAGAACGCCGAAGTAATTGTGAAGGCCAGAAACTTCTCGGTTTTCTACGGCGACAATGAGGCCGTGGAGAAAGTCAGCGTCGATGTGCCGGGAGAGCTCGTGACGGCCATTATTGGACCGAGTGGATGCGGCAAGAGCACATTTTTGCGGGCAATCAATCGTATGAATGACTTGATTCCGCATTGCCGGGCGGAGGGAGAGTTATATCTGGAGGGTCAAGATGTTTATTCGCCCCAGCTTGATGAGGTGGCTTTGAGGAAGACTGTGGGCATGGTGTTCCAGAAACCGAATCCTTTCCCGAAGTCTATTTTTGACAACATTGCGTTTGGCCCTCGGCTGGAAAGAAGGCGGAATAAATCGGAGCTGACTGAACTGGTAGAGAATAGTCTGCGTGGCGCCGGACTGTGGGAGGAGGTTAAGGATAGACTCGGCGATAACGCGCTCGGGCTCTCCGGCGGACAGCAACAGAGATTATGCATAGCAAGAGCGCTGGCTGTCGAGCCGGACGTGTTGTTGATGGACGAGCCTTGTTCGGCGCTTGATCCCCGTTCCACCGCGCGGATTGAAGATTTAATTGGAGAGCTGCGGGGAGATTACACTATCATTATCGTCACACATAACATGCAGCAGGCCGCCCGGGTGTCGGACGTGACGATGTTTTTGTACGAAGGAGCTTTGATCGAATTTGGTGATACCCAGCAGCTTTTCACGAAACCTGAGAAACAACAGACAGAAGATTATATTACCGGCCGATTCGGTTAAGGAGAGAATGACATGGGGTTTCATATGTTCAGAGAGGTCGAGAGGTTAAAGAAAGAGATCCTGTCGCTCGGGGCTCAGGTCGAAGAGTCCGTGCAAAAGGCCGCGCGGTCAATCGCGCAACGAGATCGCAGTCTGGCTCAGGGAATTATTCATGATGACAATAAGATCGATTCGTTTGAAGTTGAAGTAGAGGAAGAATGTCTGAAAATTCTGGCTCTTTACCAACCCGTAGCTATTGATCTTCGATACATCATTTCTACATTGAAAATTAATAACGATCTTGAAAGAATCGGCGATTTGGCTGTCAACATCGCCCAGGCGACACTTTTTTTGGCGGATTATCCCAGAGTGGATATGCCTTTTGATTTTACTGAAATGGCCAGAAAAGCCCAGAAAATGGTGAGTGACGCACTCGATTCCCTGGTCAATATGGATGCGCAGCTGGCCAGGGAAGTATGTGGCGGTGATATTGAAGTTGACAACATGCACGCCCATATGTACGAGCTGGTCGAACGGATGGCCTCC
>JAGXLK010000106.1 GCA_018334735.1 Planctomycetota bacterium
TCATCTTACCGATTGTCACTTTCTGCGCGTTGAAAACCGCCCATTCCTCGCTTAGATTACTGGCAACTTCCGGAACATTGTCCCCAACATAGAACGCGGTCTTCGTTGCTGGCAACCGATACAGGCCATCAGGGGATTCCTTCGCAAGGTTGCCCATCAACCCCGGCATCATTGCCACATATGCTGCCAGCAGCGACAAAGCAGTCAGGGCCGCAGAACCAATCGCAAAACCTTTCCCTGTTGCGGCCGTGGTGTTCCCCAGGGCATCCAGCGCATCCGTCCGCTCGCGGACCTCGGGCGGCAACCCACTCATCTCCGCGTTTCCACCGGCGTTATCCGCCACCGGTCCGTAAGCATCTGTGGCCAGCGTGATTCCGAGCGTCGAAAGCATCCCCACCGCGGCAAACCCGACTCCATAAAGTCCAGCGTTCATATCCGTAAAGCCCCCCGCAAGGCCAAACGCCACCACTATACCCACCACCACCGTAATAACCGGGATGGCACTCGAAAGCATCCCCACAGCAATGCCTTCAATAATCGTCGGGGCAGGACCCATCTCCGACTGTTCGGCCACACCCCGAGTCCAGCGATATTCGTCCGCCGTAAACCACTCGGTGGACTGTCCAATGATAAATCCGGCCGCGAGCCCGACGATCACGGCTCCGAAAATACCCCAGCTCAGTTCCGTTGTCCCCGCGAGCACCGCAACCGCAACAGCCACCAGGACTGTCGCGCCAAGGGTCCCCATAAGCAACGCCCGCAGAAGGTTTTTCTGCGTGGCTTCCTCCTTACAACGAACCATAAACACGCCTATGAGGCTGAGAATTATTCCTATACCAGCCACCACCATTGGAGCAACAATGTAGAAAGACCGGAAAACTTCGGTGCTGGTCGCCAATGCTGCACCAAGAGCCGTCGTCGCCAGAATTGAACCGACATAAGATTCATACAGGTCAGCCCCCATCCCCGCCACATCACCGACATTGTCACCGACATTATCGGCGATTGTCGCCGGGTTGCGAGGGTCATCTTCGGGTATTCCAGCTTCCACTTTCCCCACAAGGTCCGCCCCGACGTCGGCAGCTTTCGTATAGATGCCACCTCCTACGCGCGCAAACAAAGCCATTGTGGATGCGCCGATACCAAACGTGAGCAGCGTTGCAGTGATTTCCTGGAACATTTCCGCTCGGTTCAAACCTTCACCCAAACCGAAAACCTGATTCTTATAAATCAAAAGCAGGACAAGATACCACACGGCGATGTTGAGCAACCCGAATCCCACCACAACCAAACCCAACACAGCCCCGCTTCGAAAAGCCACTTTAAGCCCGCCGTTGAGGCTTTCACGAGCTTTGTTGGTCGTGCGTGCTGACGCCTGCGTTGCCGCGCGCATCCCGATCCATCCCGATAGGGCACTGAAAAACCCGCCGATCACGAACATGACGGGCGTGAGCGGTTTCATCAGGCCGAGCCACCCCAAAACTGCAAACAGAACGATGAGCAGCACAAAAACAACCGCCACAATTTTATACTGTCGACGCAAATACGCATTTGCACCATCTCGGACGTGCTGAGCAATCTTCTTCATCGTCTCGGTGCCTTCGTCCGCTTTGAGCATCTGGCGGAAGAATATAAACGCGCACAGCAGGCCGAGAATCGACCCGATCGGGGCAATAACCCAGAGCCACGGAACTCCATCCATAATCCCGTCAGTTCCCGCAGCCGGGGCCTCACCCGCCATTGCGGATGTCAGGACCATCAGAAGGCCCACAATCGCGGTCCAGATACCTGTAAACTTACGGCAAGCTTGCTTTTTCTCAATGGGTCCGCTGGCAAACATCAAACGTCCTCCAGATCAGATAGGGTGCTTTCGGAAAAGAACAACACAAGCGGTGATTTTCGGAAGGATAACGGGGATTGTCGTGTGGGATAAGGCTCAAGCACTACTTTTGTACCAACATTGGCCTGCTGGCCCGCATCTCGTGGGCCGTTTTCTATTTTTACCACCGCTGGGAGTAATTTCAGTATCGCGAATCAGCCTTCCATTCCGGCAAAACGAAGGCAGATTATAAAGGTCCGCCCTCGTTGTTTCAAGACTAATGAAACAGTCGGGAAAATAAAGTCAGGACATACGTTTCAAAGTGGACGTCTTTAAAGTCCCACCGGTTCCCCGCTGTTGGAAAGAAAATTCTAATTTGGAAAAATCACTCTTCTTCATCTCGGCGGGCCATCTGTACAATCGCGGACCGGTTCGAAAGCACGTAGTCAAAAGCCGATCCCACGGTCACCAGAACAATTGGAATCATAACACAGTAGAAGACGACCGGTCGGTATTGCCGCAGAGGTTCATGGTAAAACGAGACAGTTCGGACTGTTAGAAAGGTAAAAATTCCGATCCCCTGCACGACCGCTTTGAGTTTCCCGCTGAACCGAGCAGCCATTACCACGCCGGTGGAAGCCGCGAAAGTCCGCATGTAGGCCACGATCGCGTCACGATAAAAAATAAACGCAACAAGCAATACAGGCCAGGGATCTCCGGCAACGCTTTCTTCGGTGACAAACGCAAGGAAAACGCTGAATCGCGCTACGCTGTCCGCCAGCGGATCGATCAGTTTGCCCAGTGAGCTGACCTGGTCAAAATGGCGGGCGATGTATCCATCGAGCAGATCCGTTATCTCAAAAAGAACCGCAACCACCAGAGCCACAATCGCAGCCCAGGGGCGGTTAATAACAAAAAATGCAACAAATACCGGCGCCAGGAAAAGCCGACAAATAGTGAGAACGTTCGGAACCGTCATAGGCAGATCTCGGGACTCAATCTCGCTGGCAGTCACGGGAATAACAAATACGTCCTGATTTCAGGCAACCGATGCTGCATCAAACTTTCATGATATCTTCGGTCTTCTTCTCCATCAGCTCGTCCACCTCCTCGATATAGTCGTCCGTAAACTCCTGAATTTCTTCTTTTGCCCCATCGCAGGCGTCTTCGCTGATCTTTGATGCTTTCTCGAGCTTCTGAATTTCTTTATTTCCGTCGCGTCGGATATTCCGAATCGCAATCCTGGCTTCTTCCGCCATCTCTTTCACCCGCTGCGCGAGTTGCTGGCGGCGTTCTTCACTCAAACCCGGAATCTGCAGACGGACAACTTTCCCATCCGACTGAGGATTAATCCCGATATCGCTCTTCTGAATGGCCTTCACAATATCCTCAACGGAAGAAGGATCGTAAGGCTTGATGACAATCAGCTGTGGATCGGGCACACCGATGTTGGCAAGTTGCTGAAGCGGTGTTTGCGAACCATAATAATCAACTCGAATCGACTCCACTAAGCCGGGATTGGCTGTCCCGGCTCGGATACCTTTTAAACCGTCTTTGAACACATCGACGGCTTTTTCCATTCGGTCGTCAGCATCAAGCAAAACTTCATCTAAATCCATTCTATTTTTCCCCTATGAGAGTCCCAACGGATTCGCCCGCCAGTGCTCTTCGCAGATTTCCTGGAGTTTTGTAGTTGAACACACGGACCGGTAGCGAGTGTTCCATGCAAAGTGAGACAGCGCAAAGATCCATTACGCCGAGACGATCGGCCAGAACTCGGTCGTATTGGAGGTGCTCGTAAAATGTGGCATCGTTGTCAACTTCCGGATCGGCACTATAAACGCCATCGACCCGGGTCGCTTTCAAAACGACTTCGGCTTCCAGCTGGACAGCTCGCAGGGCCGCGGCTGTATCGGTCGTAAAAAGCGGATTACCGGTCCCTCCCGCCAACAAAACAATTTTTCCCCCCTTGAGATCTGTATCGCAACTGTCGCGGTCGAACCCAGGGGCAATTTCTGGCACCGGCAATGCACTGTATAAAGCAACTTCAACCCCCTGCTGCAGAAAACAATCTTTGACAATAAGACCGTTCACGATAGTGGCAAGCATACCGGCAGAGTCGGCACGCAAACGTCCCGGCCCACCCGATTGGAAGCTGGCTCCTCGCATGATGTTCCCGCCGCCCACAACAACGGCCAGTTCCGGGCAGACTTCAAGACCGTCCTTGATTTCCCCGCAGACGTAATTTAGCTGTTCCCTGTCGAATCCGCTTGCGCCCTCCCGTCCGAAAGCTCCCCCGCTGATTTTGACGAGCGCCCTTGAATAACTACCACCATCTTTCATCGCGGCTCTCCGTTCCGTTATACGCGGCGGGCGCAGACGCTTTCACTGGAAGGACTGGCGCTCACACTCAGTCCTCGCTGTGTTCTTCCCCCACTTCCATCCGCACGAAACGCTGGATCTTGATTTTTTCGCCCATTTTCGCGATCGCTTCGTCGACAATCTCGCCGATTGTTTTTGCATCGTCCCGAATCCAGGCCTGATCGACAAGGCAATTGGTGGAAAAGAATTTTTCAAGCTTGCCTTCGACAATCTGGTCGATGACATGATCAGGTTTATCGTCGACCTGCTGAGCATAAATTTCTTTTTCTCGTTCGATGACCTCGTCTGAGACCTCTTCGCGCCGCACGACCATGGGATCCATGGCGGCTATCTGCATACAAATCTCGCGGCCCAGATTCTGGAATTCTTCATTCCGCGCCACGAAATCCGTCTCGCAGTTCAGTTCAAGTAACACTCCCAGCTTGTCGTCGGGATGGATATACTGGCAAATGATGCCTTCTTCAGCGGTTCGCGCGCGTTTTTTCTCGGCCTCAGCCATTCCTCGCTCTCGCAGCACACGAATCGCTTCATCCTGATCACCTTCAGCCTCAACGAGTGCTCGTTTGCAGTCCATAAGTCCAGCACCCGTTTTGTCTCGCAGTTCCTTCACTTCATTAGCACTTACGCCCATACATCTCTCCCGTTCGTCGGTGGAGATAGTTGCCACACCAGATAGAGTCTGTCGAATTACTGTGTCGTTTCTTCAGCACCCTCTTCGGCTTCGCTCACAATCTCTTCGGTCGATTCTGCTTCTGCTTCTTCCGCTTCCGGATCTTCTTCGGATTTCTGTTCTGTTTCAGGTTCCTCTTCAGTTTCTTTTTCTTCTTCAGGTTCTTGCTCGTCCTCGGGCGCTTCTTTCTGCTCGGGTTCGGGCACTTCCTCTATTTTTTCCGGCACCTCTAAGGGCAATTCCGCTCGTTCCCGCCCCTCAAGAACCGAATCAGCCATTCGGGAAACAAAAATTTCGATCGACCCGATGGCATCATCATTGGCAGGCACCACCACATCGATATCTTCAGGGTCTCCGTTAGTATCGATCCAGGCAATCGTTGGGATTTCGAGTTTTACACATTCCCGCACAGCAATGTTTTCACGTTCCGGATCGACCATAACAACCAGGCCCGGCAGGCGGTCCATCTCGCGCACGCCTCCCAGATTGCGCTCAATTTTTCGCTTCTCGCGCCGGAACGAAGAGATCATCTTCTTGCTGTAATTTTGAATCTCACCGGTTCGCTCGAGTTCTTCGAGTTCCTCCAGACGTTCAAGCCGCTGCCTGATCGTCACGTAATTCGTCAGCAACCCGCCCGGCCAACGCTCGGTCACGTAAGGCATACCACAACGTTGGGCTTCTCTTTTGACGATTGGACGGGCTTGATGTTTGGTTCCCACAAACAGAACGTATTCGCCCTTTTCGGCAATTGCAGCGGTGACCTTTTTCGCAGTCACCAAACCGCGAATTGTCTCTCGCAGGTCAATGATATGTATCAGATTGCGTCGCTTGAAGATATACGGCTTCATCTTCGGGTTCCAACGACTCGTCCTATGCCCGAAGTGTACGCCAGCTTTTATGAGTTCCTCAACACTGATGGGCAAGCAAAACTCCTCATTCGAAAAAACATGTGCCGTTTGTAATATCCAGATTCCCCGCACACACCGTCAGACACGAGGTGGCACATTGGGGGACGCTCAGCGTCGGACCGTGAAGTGCGGTAGAAGAAAGAACACCCACCTTGCGGTGGGCTGTAGCCAATACTATAGCGAAGGCATCGGAAAGTGTCAAGGAAAACCCGTTCTAAGGAATTTGCGCTGTGGGTCGTTGCGGTGGCCGGGGGCCGCCCGTGGCTCTGGATGACCTTCGAGTCCATCGCAAGGTTGTCGGCCGAAATTCGGCAGCTCTTCTCTCAGTGCCCGCCCCCGTGCATCATCTCAACCGCGTGGGGCAGGACGTCTCTCAGATACTCGAGGTAATCTTCCACCGCTGAGGTGCTGCCGGGCAGATTGATAATCAGCGTGTTGTTTCGAATCCCCGCTGTCCCGCAGGAAAGCATGGCCTTTGGCGTATCCTGTAAACCACGCATAATCAGCGCGCAGCTGATACCGCTGGCTTCCTTTTCGATCAGAGACGCCGTAACTTCCGCGGTCCGATCCCGTGGTGAAAGGCCCGTCCCTCCGATTGTCACGATGATATCGATATCACTGCCGCACCATGCGAGCAGGCTCTTCCGGATTTCTTCGGTTTCATCCGGCACGACGCATTTCTCAACGACCTCCCCGACATCCCGCAGGATTTTCCGGGCGATTTTGCCGCTTTTGTCCTCCGCCTTGCCCGCGGCAATTCTGTCACTTGTCACCAGCACCGCCACTTTCAGATCCATCGGGGAATACCTCCAGAGTATCGCCTGAACGAATTGCGCCCCCTTCGAGAACCCGCGCGAAAACACCTTCCGTCGGCATCACACACCGGCCCACCTGCCGGGCGATCGCACAATCGGAATGGCATTCTTTGCCGATCTGACTGACCTCGAGCCGGGCGCCGGAACTGGTGCGGATCTCCGCGCCGAGCGGAAAATCTGAGGCGTCAAGACCTTTGATCCGCAAATTTTCAGCAAAGACTCCCGGAGTCAGTTCCACACCTTCGTCCTCCAATTTAGCCGCGCTGGACTCGCACAAAATGCTGACCTGTTTCGGCCCCGGCCCGGCATGAGCATCATTTTCGATACCGTAATCGGGCAGTAGACTCGCTTCACCCACGGGGTGTTTTAGCGTACCCTTTTTGCGAGAAATACACACTTCCACAATGGTCCCTTCTTCAGGCATTTCAATCCTCCGCTTGCCAGTGGCCGCTACGCCCGCCGGTTTTTTCAAGGACCCTCACGTTCTCGACATGCGCCGATGGGCAGAGCGCTTTGATCATATCGTAAAGCGTCAGAAGCGCCGTGGTCACACCCTGCAGGGCCTCCATCGGCGGCCCCGTGCGGTCCATCACGCGCACTTCGCACCGGAGGCG
>JAGXLK010000107.1 GCA_018334735.1 Planctomycetota bacterium
GAAGACCCGAGAAAAGATAACGTGGTGGGCTCATTGCACTGAAATTCGAATCACCAAACGCAAAATCAATGCTTCGTTCCGCAAATCGCAAGAAAAGGGGTACAGTTATGAAACGCGCTTTCGCAAAAAGAGATGGGCAGGTTATCATATTGTTCGCTTTCACAGTCATCCTTCTGGCCATGCTCTGCGTGCTCACAATTGACGTGGGCTTTCTTTTTACCTCCCAGGCGGAATTGCAAAACGCCATTGATTCAGCGGCTCTCGCCGGAGCCTCCCAGCTCCACACCCGTTACTCGGATCCCAACTGGCGGGATAACGTCAAAAACGAGGCCATGGCGCTGGCCGAAGCCAACCTCGTCGCCGGAGAACGCCTCACCCTCACCGACAGCGATTTTCAGTTCGGACACTACGATGACACTACCGGCGATTTCGTGCCCGAACCAACCGCCTCCACCATCGATAGCGTGCGAGTCAGAGGACGTCGGACCGATAGCTCCCCGGATGGACCCGTCAGAACGTTCTTCGGCCCGATCTTCGGTTTCGACTCGGTCTCGTTCTCGGGATCGGTCGCCGTCGGCACCAAACCCCGCCGGTTCGTCATGTTCGTGCTCGACCGCTCCGGGTCCATGTGTTTTGACAGCACTCACGTACATGAAAAAAACAGCCCTCTCTACGATCCTGTCCGTAACGAATACTACGCGCAGAACAGCCCCAGCGGCTGGTACGCCGTCCCCCAGTACGTTTACTACGCGGGCAACTGGCGCACCGGCTGGCTCTACGGCCGCGATATGAACACCAATGCGATTCTTACCTCTTCTGGCGGGGGACTCGACTGGCTTCCCACGGGTGTGCAGGATACGATTTCCTCGGACAGGTACTTCTACTTCCGGTCGCCGGAAGGTTCCAACAACCCCGCCTGGATGCACGTCCCCTCCAACGTGCGGATCTGTTCCTACTACGACAGCGATGAGTGGTACCATTACGACTACAACAACACCCCCGCCCAATGCGACTACGCCATCGCCGACGCCTCCGTTCAACCAATCCAGAACACCATGGACGCCGCCTGCTCGTTTATCAATCTGCTGGACGCCGCGGACGACCGCGCCGGGCTGGTCACTTATTCCAGCGGCGCCACACTCGATTCCCAGCTCACGGGGGACTGGCCGGGGCTGAAAACCAGGATTCAGCGTTTCACCCCGTGCGGCTCCACCGCCGAGCCGGCCGGGATGGCATCGGCGGTTGGAGAACTGACCTCCAGCCGAGCCCAGGAATACGGTCAGAGAATCATGATCCTGCTCACAGACGGAGTTGCCAACGTCTCCAGCGGTCATTACTATAACGAAGGCAACGGCAGGATGGATCCGATGGACGCCAGCGTCAGCACGCCCATCGATGAAAGTGTTTACGACGATATGGGCTACTGGGCCCATCAGGCGAAACAAAACGGTATCCGCATTTACTGCGTGACGTTCGGTTCGAGCACGGATCAGGAAGTGCACGAGCAGATCGCCGGCCATACCGGAGGAGCCTACTACTACTCCGCAGATGCCGGGAACCTGACAGATATATTTGAGGATATCTTCCGCCGGCTGCCGCCCATCCTGACGCACTGATGGACTTAATCGGGCGTCTGACGATCGTTCTGCGCCCGTGTCGCAAGCTTCCGAAAAACGGGAGGGTTTCAATGCGTCCGATTGCACTCATCTTTACCCTGGCCCTCGCCGTCACTGCTATCGCCGGCTATTTCCTGATCGCGGACGAATCCCCTAACACAGCGTCAAATACTCCTGCCACAGGCGAAACGGCAAATGTGCTCGACAAATCTGAGCGGGAAAAGGGCAAACAGAATCAGCAAAGGAACAATCGCGAAACATTTGATAAAACGCGCCATTATATCCAGTTGCCCAGGCACATCCGGGGATTGCGTTTCGGGATGTCGGCAACCGAAGTGGCCAAAAAATGGAAACCGGCCTGGCACAAAAAGTCAAGAGATATTGTTACCTCTGTACACTACTTCGATGAATCCAAAAATGTCGAGGCACGTTTTGAGTTCAAGAAAGAAAAAGGTCTACAGAAAATAGAACTCCGGTTCAAATCCGACGATAAGAACCAGTTGGCAGAACTCTACACTACTTATCGGCAGCGTTACGAAAAGCGTTACGGCGATTTACCTCACAGTTCAGCGACCTGGTGGGCCGACAGCTACATCCATGCCAGTATCCATAAGGGCAGAAATTACGTCTCGCTCACTTTCCGAAACCGGTAGAAATAGGCGCTCGATGGCATTTGGGAAACGGCAGCAATCTCCACCCAATTGAGGCTCGTCAAAGGCTGAAAACATCCTCGGTGTAAATTTCTCCATCAGAAGGTCTGTAGAAACTGGCGCGCACATTCCGGAATCTTCCAGCGTTCGGTCCGGGCTAATTACCTTTCCCAGTTGAGAGGCCGTTGCACGCGCGTTATTCTGTATAAGTTCCATAATGCCCGCGGAAAAACCGCCTTCTGGACAGATTTTTCCCGTTTTCACATTTTCGAGGTGACACAATGTCCGGCGATCAAAAAACAGGTTGGCTTCGACATCTGATCACATTCATCTTCATTTTCGCCGTCGGAGGATTCATGATACATCGGGGTGGCTGCTTGAAAAGTCAGCCGCCGCTTCGTCCGGAAAATGCCCGCATCGTCGATTTAAAAATCCAGGACTGGCAGATACAAGCGGAAATTGCCGATACCCCTGAGCTTCGCCAAAAAGGTCTGCAGGGTCGACAACATCTCCCCCAGGGCTCGGGCATGTTGTTCATACTTGATGAACCGCGGGTACCACAGTTCTGGATGAAAGATACAACAATCGAACTGTCAATTGCTTTCATTAAAGAAGACGGTACTATTGTCTCGATCAAACAAATGGAGCCGCGCAGTCCCGTACACATAAGCCCTGAGGAACCGGTAAAGTACGCTCTGGAGGTCCGCCAGGGGTGGTTTGCTGACCGGCATATTGGCGCGGGGGCAAAAGTGGAGATCCCGGAAGATATCCCCTCTGCCCCACCGCCCACGTCCGCAGAAACTGAGGGAGAAATGGAAACACCTACGACAGAAACGCCCCCGGCGGTTCCCGCTCCGTAAGGCCACGGCGCAAGATTCATACCCGATCCTGCATCCTTGCTATAGCCTGCATCTTACGGATGCAGGCTATATAAAACGGCGCATGCCGTTCAAGCGTAAGAACTTACAACAACAAAAAGTGTTCACAATTTACGGCCAGTGCTACTCTGCCGGAAGATGTCTGTATGTTCCTTGTGAAAAAGGCGTTAAAGCAAATCGTTTCGCAACGTCGCGTTCGACTCGTTGCTGATCACGAATTTTAAGTTGTCAGATTTATGCGCCGTTTTTTTAGTCCGGATTTTTGGCTCAGAATGGTTATGAACGGGGTTCAATAAACAAGCCGCGTGCAATTTGGCAATAGTGGGTTCAAATTATCCGTAAAATCCGGGCTAGGGGGTGTTTCTTGACTTCAACTTTCATACGTGTCCGGGGTAACAGCATCCAGACATGCCTGTGTCCCGGAATAAAAGGATGGAAGATGGAGCGATTCGTTTTTGGTATGTGCTTCTCCTGATGTTCCCGGCCCAAAAACAACAGCCGGTATTCCGGCCTCATTGTGGAAAACCGTGGAATCGGTACGCGACATAGTTATTTCAGGCGTGGATTGGAAACCGTTTTTCTTTGCCGCGGATATGCAGTTTTGAATTAGTTCTGTTTTTTCACAAAAGTGACCGGGGATAGAACTGGTTGTTGTGAAACGGACATAATCATCTTCATAGTTCTTTGCCAGAGCGGTAATTCGATCTTTTATTGCTTTTTCATCCTGGCCTGGAAACAGACGACAGTCCAAACCTATAAGGCATCGATCCGGGATAATATTACGGCCTTGCATGGCATGGATCTCTGTCAGGCTGACAACGCTTTGAAGTTCAATTGTTTTGCCGAGAACCTGAATTTCTGTTTCTGGCATTTTTTCAGAGACAAAACATTTCTGAAACCGGGTAATAAAGTCGGCTGCTCTATAAACGGCATTGTCGCCGTTGTCCGGATCGCTGCTATGGCCGGCTTTTCCCCTGACGCTAATATCCATCCGCAATATCCCTCCGCAGCCAGCCTCGACGTTCATCTGGGGGGGAGATTTGACGGTGGATTCCAGAACAATTGCTTCGGTGGCATCGGCCCGGCGCGCCGCGCCAAATGCGCCATTTGTCCCACCAGCTCCGCCTTCCTCCCAGACTGTGAAGGCAAAGATTAAACGGCGGGGGAGGTCCTGGCCGCTCAGAACGCGGGCAATCTCCATCATGGCCGCCACCCCCGCTTTGCAATCCGACGCACCGCGACCTATTAGACGATTGTCCTGAATGCGTCCCGAATACGGGTCGCCATCAAAACCCTGCACATCAACGGTGTCCAAATGTGCATTAAGAAGAAGTCCATCCCCATGTCCGATGGTTCCGATGATATTTCCGTCTCTGTCACGATAAACCGAATCCAGTCCGGTGTCTTTGAGTTCGTGGAGGATATGGTTGGAAATAGAATCTACTTCTTGATGGCTGGGGATTTGAACAAGTTGTTGCGCGGTATCCCGAAGGCGAGTCCGATTGATTTCCATTTCCATTGTCCTTTTGTCCTGTGTACGGATGATTCCATGTGCCAAAAACCTCGGTCCGTCTCTTTAGTATGTGGATAACCGGCTATTATTCACATTTGCAGACAATTCGAAAGTTACAAACGGGTAAGGAATGACGTCCAGTATTGTGTGTAATCAGGCTTGAATAAAAAAGGCGAGCCGTTAACATCTCCAAATCGACGTTAACCCTAATCTAATGGAGCGTGAATTGCCGCGGCGACCCCCTATCCGGGTCACATCGCAATGACATGTACGCTTCAAACCACTAATACAGTGTTACCAATGGATTCATCTCGGCCTGTTTAATACCCCTCAACTGATCGCAGAATGGTTCCGAATCAAAAATATGCTAACATCCGGAACCTGCATCATATAGAATCGCAGCTGCCTTTCTTTTTTCAAAATTACGTCAAGCGTTGAGGAGACTATCGCATGGAACTTCACCTGTCGCCGTCCGAAAAACATCGTCATCTGATGTCCCACATCACGCCGTCAATGGGCTACAACGGCGGCGACGTCGCTGAATGGCAAAATAAACTCCGACCCAAACTGCACACATTAATCGGCGATATGCCGTCCGAACGTTGCGATCTGAACGTTCGCCAGATCTGGAAACGCGACCATCCGCTCGGGACAATCGAGAAAATTGCTTTCACCTCCGAACCCTATTCCGATGTCCTCGCCTACGTCTGTCTCCCTGAAGAGACCGATCCGCCCTATACGTTCTTTATCTGCGTGCAGGGACACTCAAGCGGCATGCACAATTCCATCGCGGTCGAGCGGGAGGACGAAACGAAACCCCTGGAGGTGGAAGGTGATCGTGACTTCGGTCTGGTATGCATGCGTCGAGGCGTCGCGGCCCTGTGCATCGAACAAAGATCTTTCGGCGAACGCCGCGAACAAAAACAGGAAGCCCGCTCGGATCGGCTCTGTCAGGAAGCAGCAATGCACGCCCTGCAATTGGGTCGAACCCTCATCGGAGAACGGGTTTATGACGTCGATCGCGGCATCGATTACCTCCAGTCGCGGGGCGACGTCGATATGGACAACATCGGAGTGATGGGCAATTCCGGTGGCGGGACCACCAGCGTCTTCTCGGCGGCCGTGCTGGAGCGACTCGCGTACGCCATGCCGTCCTGTTACTTCTGTACTTTCAAAGACTCGATCATGTCGCTCTACCACTGCGAGTGTAACTACGTGCCGGGACTGCTCAAATTCGCCGAGATGTCCGATGTCATGGGACTTTTCGCCCCGCGTCCCGTCGTCATCGTCGCCGGTAAAGACGATGAAATATTCCCCATCGGCGCCGTGCGCCGGTCGTTCGACGAGTTGCAAAAGATTTACGCCGCCTGTGGCGCCGAAGACCGCTGCCATCTCGTGGTCGGCGACGGCGGACATCGTTTCTACGCGGACGATGCGTGGCCGCTAATGCTGGGAGAAATGGAGCGGGCATGAGGATGCGGATTTGTCTTTGGCAGACAGATTTATAGTGCACTTTCGAAATTTGGACATGAAAAAAGGACGCAAAGATGTCAGAAAAATATGACGAGCAGACATTGTCGTATCTGGAGGATCTTTACGGTGCCGATCGACGGAACCATGCGTTTGGCGGGGATTCGCCGTCGGATTTCAAAAACTGGTGCCACAATGCCCGGCCAGCTCTGCGTGAGTTGATCGGCCTGAACCGTATCCGAAAGGATGCGGGCCGTTTCACCCCCTCTTTCGAACTTCAGGATTCGGAAAAACTGTCAGATTACACCCGACAGAAATGGATCATGGAGACAGAACCGGGATTCGAGGTGCCGTTCTGGTTCCTGGAACCCGCCAAAGATGGCCCTCACCCCCTGGCAGTCTTCCCGCACGGACATTACAGCAAGAACGGTCTGGACTGCGCCCTCGGGATTGCCGACACACCTGAAATGGCCGAGAAAATTGAGAAACAGGACCGTGACGTCGCGATTCAGGCACTCCGAAGGGGTTTCGCGGCCATCGCCCCGGCAACGCGCGGCTTCCACCCGGCCGATATCCCGGACGTCACCGGACGGCACGGCAACCGTGACTGCCGGAGTCATCTGATGCATTCGTTGCTTGCCGGCCGAACAGTGATCGGCGAACGCGTCTGGGATCTGGAGCGGTTGATCGACTGGGCATCGGAGCGAACAGAAATCGACACCTCAGAAGTTTTAATGATGGGGAACTCCGGCGGTGGTGTTGCCACCCTGTATGCCGCTGCCTGTGACGAACGGGTAACAACCGGCGTTGTGAGCTGTTCGTTCTGCCGTTTCGTGGGGGAAAACGGGAAATTGCACCATTGCGATTGCAACATTGTGCCCGGCATCATGAGATTCGGCGCCATTCACGATGTCGCCGGTCTTATCTGTCCCCGAAGGCTCCTTATCGTCAACGGCAGGGAAGATTCCCTTTTCCCGCCGTCCGAAGTTGACCGCGCCGTCTCGGGCGTAGAAAAAATCTTCCAGGCCGCCGGAGCGGAGCAGAACTTCCGTCATCGCTACGGTTCAGAGGGA
>JAGXLK010000108.1 GCA_018334735.1 Planctomycetota bacterium
GGAGAAATAAAAGGCGGCGCAAGTATCATCATCATCGGAGGGGCCATCAACAAAGCCCCGGATGCCACGGAAGCCGCGCGGGCGATTAAAAAATCTATGGAGACCGGCGAATCCATCGAAACGGAACTCTATAAACGGGGCGGCGCGGGTGAAATTGCACAGGTCCTCGAGAATTCGTCGGCAGCCGATATCACCATGGCTATGCATAACCGGGGCGTCATCGAAGGCATGCGACCGGTCGTGGAGGATATCCATATGATCGGCCGAGCCCTCACGGTCTGGACCTATCCCGGCGACTGGGCGAAACCGGTCGAGGCTATTGATCAGGCTGAAGAAGGGGATGTTCTTGTTATCGATTCGGGGAACCGGACTCCGGCGGTCTGGGGGGAAATGGCGACAAAAAGTTGCATCCAGCGGAAGCTCTCAGGGGTCGTCATTCAGGGCGCAATCCGAGATACGATGAACATCCGCGAAATGGGGTTCCCCGCTTTCTCAACCCTCATTACGCCCGTGGCGGGAGAGCCAAAGGGCAGAGGTATGATCAATGTGCCCCTCCATATCGGTGGACAGGTAGTCCGCACCGGAGACTGGATCATCGGAGACGATGATGGGGTGGTTGTTATCCCCAGGGAAAAAGCTGTTGAAGTTGCAAACCGGGCTCAATCGGTGAAAGAACAAGAGGACCGGGAAATGGCTGAAATTGACAGGGGGAGCACGCTTGGAGAAATCTCAGAACTCACACGCTGGGAACAACAGAGGAAAGACGACGATGGAAAAGAAAGCGACTCCTGACCTTTTTGATATTTTCCGCGCCCGCCTCGGCGGCATCGAAACGTTGCTCGAAGACATGGACGAAAATGCTGCCGAAATCCTTTTTAACATGATCCTCGATGCGGGTGGTATATTCGTTACCGGGAAAGGGCGTTCAGGCTACGTTGCAAACTGTTTCGCTATGCGACTCATGCAAATGGGATTCGATGTTTATGTCCCCGGGGAGGCTACCTGCCGGAGAATCGGTGACCAAGACCTGATGATTGCCATCTCCTGTAGCGGGAGCACGACGACAACTGTTGAGATGACGCGCATCTCGCGTGAATCCGAAGCGAAAGTTGTCGCCGTCACGGCTGTGCTGAATTCGCGTCTCGCCCAACTTGCCGACCATACTGTCCTGGTACCCGTCACTGAGCGCGAAGTAAAAGAACGCTACCGTTATGTGCTCGGACCTTACAATAATACACTGTTTGAAGAAGCAGCTTTGCTTTATTTCGATGCACTGCTCTACTGTATGCTGAGCCGGGAAGGAATCCCTGAAAGGCAGCTTGACGAACGCCATACCAATCTGGAATAGGCCCGCATAAATGGGAGAACTGAAATGCCGGTGGAGTTCTGCATCGTCGGAGCCGGGAAGGTCGGCCCATCCCTGGCTCACCTGCTCCATGAAGCGGGCTGGATATTTGTGGGGGCGGCGGACCACTCAATGGAGTCGGCTAAAGCTGCCTGTCAGTTCGTCGGAGAGGGAGAAGCAGCATCGAATCCCGCAGAGCTCGCTTCGCAGGCGAAACTTACTCTCATTACCACTCCGGACGAGGCTATTGAGGACGTTTGCGGTGAAATTGCTGAAAACGGAGGTTTTGACGCGCATTCCATTGCCGCTCACTGCAGCGGAGCCCTGTCCTCCGATGTCCTGGAACCGGCACGTGCCAGAGGAGCAGCCGTCGGCAGCATGCATCCTTTGCAAAGTTTTGCAACCCGCCAGCAAGCCTTGAGATTAATTCCGGGATCCTGTTGCTGTGTAGAAGGTGACCCGGGGGCAGTCGGAGTTCTTACTGATGCCGCCGAGGCCATTGGAATGGAATCGATGTCAATCCCCACTGAAAACAAGTCGCTTTACCACGCAGCGGCTGTGATGGCATGCAACTACCTCGTTGCATTACAGGATGCGGCGATGGAACTGGCTGCCGAGTCCGGTTTAAAGCGCGAGGTGGCTTTGAAAGCGTTTCTCCCTTTGATTCAAGGGACAGTCCAGAATCTGAAGAAACTGGGGCTGACCAATTGTCTCACGGGCCCGATAGTACGAGGCGATGTTGAAACCGTCCGCCGACATCTTGAAGCGCTGGAGGATTCCCGCATTGAGCTGGCTCGACTGTACCGGCGTCTGGGATTGCGGACACTTGAGATTGCGCGACGGACAGGCAGGTTGAGTGAGGACGAACTCAAGGACCTGAAGACAGTTCTGAGCGAATAGATCCTTCGCAACAGGCAGATTGTCGGCGTCGGACTCGGCAGGTCAGACCTTCTTTACCTGCAGTCCCAGGGACGTAATTTCGAACGTCCCATTTCCGTCAACCGACTCGCAATGATATCCAGCAGTTGTTCTGATGACGCGCCGGACTGCCGGTTGGTTAAGTCCGTGGGCGTGTTTAATAGCTTCATAGACATGAAGCATAAATTTGCGCCCATCTTCCGAATTCGCCAAAAACCTGTCCACCAATTCGTACTTTTTATTAAACATTAAGCTACCTTTCTGCTGCTCCCTGAGTTTCCAAAAAGCCGCCAAATCTTCAGACATGCCGTTTTCCCCTTACGAAAATCGGCTATTCTGTCCGGCTGTCTATCCGACTGCTATCCTGAACACGACAAATATATTACCAGCAACGGTTTAAGTAAGTCAAATGTTTTTTTGGGGATTGTTTCGAGCCGATCTCGCCCCATTCCTGACCTGCAAGATTCCATCCTGCAACAGCCCCGGAGTTTCTTTTAAAAAGATGGGGTGACCAGTGGGATTCGAACCCACAGCCCCCAGAGCCACAGTCTGGTGCTCTCTCCAGTTGAGCTATGGTCACCACCGCAACGAATAATGGTACCCGGAAACCGTCTGTTGATCAAGCTATGTTTTTGTTGACGATTTCGACAGCAGATTCGTTGGCAATCGGATCTATGGATTTTACGAGCAAAGAGACTTTGTTGTCTTCGTCCAGCGCATCCCAATAAAGATCTAGTGTTTCATCGGGGTCGTTTGTGAGCGGAAGAGGACGGGGTTCCCCGGTAAAAGAGGGCAACGGATCCCCGTCACCGTCATAAGTCGCGATAAAATGTCCCACACCCGGAATCGCAGCCGCGTAGTTATAGACGTGCCGAACCGGATATGCTTCGTTATTGAAAAGCGTCTTCAAAATGCCAAGCTGGTAAGCATGGCGGGGATCTTCGAGATTGATCAGAGCAGCTATCCGGGGCGTGTAGTTCGGGGTGTCAGGCTCGAAGGTGCGAGTGTAGAGCGCCTGTTCAAAACTCTTTCCTTCCTCGAGAGCCTGAAATATAGTGTCCGTCTGATCTCCGTTCGTCACAATATGGGCCGTTCTCCGCGTCCGGATACAGTTGTAAATAATCAAAGATGGGTCTTCCACTTTTGACTCGTCGAAGGGCGCGGTGCGAACGACGTCATCTTCCTGGACAAAAATCCTGTTTCGGCTGTTCTCGCTCCGGCCCATGATCCAGTACACTTCCACCAGATGCTGACCATCGGGGCTCTGTCCGACGACGATACCACGTCCGGGGTAGCGATTCTCCCGCAGGGCGCGCAGATTTGCCTGAGCAACATCATTGATATCCATCAATTGGGTTCTCCCGTTCAAGTGTTCAATAGGTTTATCGTCGTTGCGAAAAAGTATTTTGCCGTCCAGGTCCATTTTCTGCAAGTTAGTGCCTGCAATACCTCCGACTTACAGTTTGCACCCCCTCTCCCCGGCGACTAAAATGAAATCTGGTTCCCCGAGAAATCCTTCCTTTTTAGATATTTTCTATGGACGTAAAAGACCTCGATATTGTTGTGGTTGGCGCCGGCCATGCCGGGTGCGAAGCGGCCCTGTCTGCGGCCCGGATGGGCGCACGGACGGCTTTGCTGACAATCAATCTGGATAATATCGCTTACATGAGCTGCAATCCGGCGATCGGCGGGCTTGCCAAAGGGCAACTTGTGCGCGAAATCGACGCTTTGGGTGGCGAGATGGGGAAAGTTATCGATGCGACGGGCATCCAGTTTCGGATGATCAATACCAGCAAAGGCCCTGCCATGCATTCCCCGCGGGCGCAGGCCGATAAGGCCCAGTATGTTCTGGAAATGAAACACCGACTGGAAGCTCAGGAAAATCTCATGCTCCGCCAGGAACTGGCCCAGGATCTCATTATGGAAGAGGGCGCCGCGCGCGGGATACGCTGCCTGAGCGGTCTCACATACCACGCCGATGCGGTGATCCTCACCACCGGGACATTTCTGCGGGGGGTCCTGCACTCGGGTCCCTGGCAGACGTCGGGCGGACGTATGGGGGAACTGGCGGCCGATCAGCTCTCCGGGTCCCTCCAGGAGACGGGGCTCGAGATTGACCGTCTTAAAACCGATACGCCGCCGCGGGTCAACGGTCGCACGCTTGATTTTGAGAAGATGGAACCCCAATACGGAGACGAGAATCCCCGGCCGTTCAGTTTCTCAACGGAAAAAATCGAGCGCGAACAGATCCCGTGCTACATGACCCACACTAATCCGGCGACCCACGAAGCTATCCGCGAAGGACTGGACCGCGCTCCGCTCTATGATGGGCAAATCCAGGCCGGTATGGGGCCGCGATATTGTCCTTCGATTGAGATTAAAGTGGTGCGGTTCCCGGAGAAGGAAAAGCATCTCCTTTTCCTTGAGCCCGAAGGCAAAAACACGCTTGAATATTATTGCAACGGTTTGTTCACGAGTCTGCCCCGGGACGTTCAGGAGGAGATGGTCCATACGATCCCGGGCATGGAAGACGCTCAGATCATGCGATACGGTTATGCCGTTGAGTATGATTACGTTCCGCCAACCCAGCTCTGGCCGACCCTTGAAACGAAAAACGTGGAGGGCCTTTTTCACGCGGGGCAGATCAACGGGACCAGCGGATACGAAGAGGCCGCCGGACAGGGGATTGTGGCAGGAATCAATGCCGCTCGGAAACTTCAGGGGAAAGATGGCCTTGTGCTCGGTCGCGATGAGGCTTATATCGGGGTTCTGATCGATGATCTTGTCACCAAAGGCACGGATGAACCGTATCGGATGTTCACCTCGCTGGCGGAATATCGTCTGCTGCTCCGGCAGGACAACGCCGACCGACGTCTGATGGAGTACGGGCATAAAAATGGGCTCATCGGGGAGGATCAGTGGGAGCGCCTGCGGAATAAAGAGGAAACCATCGAACAACTGCGCGCGTACCTCGATTCGCATCGGCGTGACGGCGATTCGCTCACAAAGATCCTCCGCCGACCGGAGGTGAGCCTCAAGGATCTGGCAGAGGGCGATGAGGAACTGCAAAAACTGACCGACGATCCCGAGGCTAACGAGCAGGTGGAGATCGAAGTCAAATACGAAGGTTACTTCGAGCGTCAGAAACGAAGGATTGAAAAGTTTCACCAATCGGAAAACAAAAAAATTCCGGGATGGATTGATTACGATCAAATTGATGAATTACGCGGGGAAGCAAAGGAGAAACTCAGCGAAGTGCAACCGCGCTCGCTCGGCCAGGTGGCCCGGATAAGCGGGATCTCGCCCGCAGACGTCTCCATCCTCATGATCTATATGGAAGGACGCCGCCGGCAATCTGAGTCTGAACCACGGTAGCGGATGTTTTGAGCCGGCTGGACCCGGGTTGCCGGTCCGCTAATCCGGCGAACGCTACGGAGGCGGTTCGTTGCTCTGGGGGCCCAACAGCGATCCCCTTAGCGCGAGGTTACGGAGCATGGCCGGATTGCCGCGGGGTCTGGGGCGAGGCGGAGCTACTATTGACCTTGTGTCGGTGGGGTCGCACTTTGTGTTTGCAGGAGGGCAAACATGGCTCACCGGGACAGCCCGGTGGCGAGCTTCAGGCAATCCCATGTCATCGAATACTTTCTTTATGTTTTCATGCTGTGCATGGTGCCAGCAGGAGAATCAGAGAAAAACTCTCCGGGCCCGCTTAGTTCTATCGCCGTATTCTGATAGAATTGTAGTCGCGTTTGAGGAGACTCGATTTTGAGCGACGACACCATGACGGAAGATTCCAGAGAACACATTCTGTGTGTCGATCCCGAAGATCTGGCCGTGTGGTTCCAGGAACAGGGCGAACCTTCCTACCGGCTCGATCAGGTGTTGAACTGGGTTTACGATAAACGCGTTACGTCGTTTGAAGAAATGACTTCGCTTTCAAAGGAATTACGCGAAAAACTCGATTCAACATTCCGTATCGGCGGGACGAATGTGATTAACGAGCTTCGCTCTGAGCGGACAACCACCGAAAAACTTGTCATTCAGCTTCCCGACGGAGCTCAGATCGAAAGCGTGCGGATGGAGGATGAAGGCCGGCCGAGTTTTTGCATCTCCAGCCAGGTCGGGTGTCAGGTCGGATGCCGGTTCTGTGCGACCGGCCAGATGGGATTTGTGCGAGATCTTGAAGCATGGGAAATTCTTGGTCAGGTTGTTGAACTGGCCAAACGGCAAGATGGACTCGGCAATGTGGTGTTTATGGGGATGGGCGAACCGCTTCTCAATCTGGACAATGTTCTGGAAGCCCTTGACTCTTTGACCGATCCCTGTCGATTCGGGCTGGGGACGCGCCGGATTACTGTATCGACCGTGGGAATTCCTGAAGGGATCCGCCGGCTTGCCCACGCGACGGCCCGGCCGCGGTTAGCTCTTTCACTTAACTCGCCTTTGGAGCAGGAGCGTGACGAGCTGATGCCATACACACGGCGTTTTGAGCTCCGGGATGTGCTGGAGGCCTGTCGCGAGTATCGCGATCGGACCGGACGTCGGATTTCCCTTGAATATGTTTTGATAGCGGGGGTGAACACCGGTACTCCCAGAGCTCAAAGACTCGTGCAAATTGCGAAGAATCTGGAGGCAAGGGTGAATTTAATCGCGCTGAATCCCGTTCAAGGCATCGGATATGAATCACCCGAGCGAGAGGAGGTTGAAGAGTTTCGAGAAGTACTGGAAGATGAAAACGTGCGTGTGACTCAACGGTATAAACGAGGACGCGACATTGCAGCAGGTTGTGGTCAGCTCGCCACGAAGAAATCCGAAATGGGGGAGGGCGAATGAATCACCCGCGCGTTAAACTCGTGGTTTTCGATATGGAGGGTTGTCTGACCGACGATCCGACGGTATGGGAAATCATGCACAGGAAGCTGGGAACGTGGAAATC